>JAEORV010000386.1 GCA_016840695.1 Promethearchaeota archaeon | reverse complement strand
CAAATGACTCAAAAAGGGACCTTGATAATCTGGATAAAAAAGCGTTTTAAGGATGTTGAGACTTTTATAGAGCATTATTACCGTGTTTTTGATTTTTTAGAGTACGAAGAACACGGTAGGTTATTAGATTTATTTTACATTCAAGCAGAAAACAGAAAAGCGTTTGATTACATTCATTTAACTAATAAAATAGGACCGAAACCGACAATTGATAAATACTGGAAAGGAGCGCACGTGAAAGTCGAGTATTGCACGCTTAAAAGTGGTAAGAAAGTCATTAATGCGAAAATTGACTATTCGGATCCGCACGAACCTGAATTGGAGATCGAAGGGCCCGAAGCAGAAAGCAAGAATCTTAGGGATATTCTGATTAAACCTGCGGAAACATTACCAACGATTAATAACATCGGTAAATGGAGTTTAGACGCTCGAAATAACACGAAAGATATTCAATTTCAGAACGAAAAATTATTTGATCAAATTGAATCAAATGGCCAGGTCCTACAATTAATGCATAAAAATGCTGAAAATTATCACCTGGAATCACTATCCACAATATCGGAAATAGACGCTAGAATATTCAATATAGACATTAAAACGGATATTCAACATTTAGACTTAAAAGGGAAATTAGAATATCTAAAAAAACAATTTCCCCAATTGAAAGAAGCGTTATTAGAAACATATTCAAATCAATCATTAGAACATTCACGGATCCGGGAAAGTCTAGTAAATCTCATAGTTCAAATCCTCAATTTAGACACAAATCTTCAGGGTAATTTAACTCAGATAGATAATTCAATCCAGCAGGTATTCCTTGATACTTCTGCAACAATTCACGATGCAAAAGACGAGATTATTAAAACTGTTAATAAGACTATAAACGAGCGTTTTGATTCCCTAGAAGATTATCTTCAGGAAGAATTTGAAAGTGTCAAGTTCAGGGTAAAAAATTCGCTTTATTTGATCTTGAGAAAAATTGATAAATTACCTGGATTAACGATGGATGATCTCCAAGAGAAAATGAGACTTCCTAGAACTACCTTATTATATCATTTAAACAAGCTTAAGGATAAAGGTCTTTTAGAGACCGAGAATATTAAAACCGGGAGGCGTGGAAGGCCTCCTAAACTATACAAATTTACGAAAAAAATGAAAGAAATATTATCTGAATTAGAAAAAAGAGGTAAAAAGAAAAGTGAAAAACTTGGATGAGATTTATAAAGAATTCTTAGCTGACATTGAAGAGTATAAGGACATGAAAGAAGATATTGCCAATCTACAAATCAAATTACATGATAAACAAAGTGGAATGATACAAGAAAATGACGGAAAAATCCAAAGAAAAACCGGACGAGAAGCGTATAGAATTGAGAGTCTCAATGGCGCTTTATAAAGAATGGAAGGATTTCTTTGATTCACACGGTCATAACATTACTTCAGGTATAAAAACATCCATTTCCTTTTTTAAAAAATGGATGGAAGGAGATCTTGCGCTGTTTGGAGGCGAGATTTCTGATGAGATAACATTGCTTCGTGAAGAAGTACGAGACTTTGAGAAACAAGCGAGCAAGAAATCCAAGAAGATCAAGGAACTTAATTACGATTTCCCTGAACAAGAAATTACCGGTTATGATGATATAAAAACTCGAGTATTAAAGAAACTCCGGACCTATGGAAATCTAAGCACGCCATATTTAGCTCAATTATTAGATCTTCCAGGGCCATTGATGTTAATGGTAATGAAAAGAATAATCTCAGAAAAAAGAACAAAAGTATTCATGAATGAAAGTTTTGAATGGTGTTTAAAAAATGAATCGCAAAACTAAATACGGTCCAAAAGTAGGTAAAGAGATCCCTCATTTTGAGAGGTTCTTGAAAAGATTTAGCGAAAAAAATAGGCCACTCATCAGAAATAAGATAATTTTCTATAGCAAGGTTTTGTATATAAAATTTAAAATATCAAATATCTTAGACGCAGATTACGACCAAATTGAATTTTTTCTTGACTATATTAATAATCGCCCAATTGTAAGAGATAATAAGATAACAGAAAAAACTATAGCACTGGTAACTAAAGAGAAATGGCGCACGGTGATTAATTCTTATTATGCCTTTATTGAAAAGCTTGCGAATAAGAAAGGGAGTTTCACTTTTACAAATCGCACGCCTGATAGTGATCTTTACCTATTTGATAGAGAAGCAAAATTTCTAGTTGATATATCATCAAATAGAAAAATTAATTACGAGGAAGCAAATAGGATACTCTCCTATTATTATTTTAGAGGCGATTTTAAAGACATACAGACATTTATCATTGTAAGCTTATTATTATATTCTGGAGCAAGAATAAACGAGTTAATGACACTATTAGTTGAAAATATAAGCCTAGATGGTCGATTTGTATTTAATTTGATTAAAAGAACGACTAAAGTTGATAAATATGGGATATATTTTTTCCCTGAATTCTTCGTAAAGGATTTAAAAATATATATAGAGCTAAAAAAACGAGAATACCCTAACAATCCTTTCTTATTTCCAGCGCCTAGACATTCTGGAACCTTTCTAAGTGATAAAGCTGTAAGGGACCGGTTGCATATTACGTGCAAGCTCCTAAAAATTTCAGCTTATCATACTCCCCATAAATTTAGAGCTTTATTAAATGATGCCCGGAAGAAAAAAGGTGCGGCACCAATAGACCGGAGCGCATTATTAATGCATAAACTACCTTCGGTAGAAGCAGAGCATTACCTTAAAAGTCTCAAAGAAGTAATCGAATTAAGAGAGATATATGATATCACTTTTCCATTCAAAATATTCAAACCTAATCCAAATTATTTGAATACTTAAACCAATAATAACTATTCCTTTTCTATTAATTGATGAATTCTTTCCATGAGGTCCATATCGACTGAAGTTTCTTGACCACAGTTTTTACAAATAACCGTTGGCATTACACCTCTAAAAAACTTTTTAGAACCAGATAATGGAGCAGTGAACTCTTCAATTTCCTTATCTGTAAAAATATGGGTGAATTCTTTTTCACACACACCACATTTTATTATAATTCCTTCCATATTATTAATCCTACTGTTATTAGATACAAAATCATTTATAAGTAATCACATTTCATTAAAAAATGTCTTTATTAAGAGAAAATTAATTTTCTACAAATTAAAATCTGATATAGATAGTAGGGTGGATCGTGTTTTTGAACCCTACTAGTGAGCCTTTTTGGTA
>JAEORV010000385.1 GCA_016840695.1 Promethearchaeota archaeon | reverse complement strand
GAAAAATGCGGTTACCACGCCACCTAAAATTATTCCCAACAAAACAGAAATTCCTATCGAGAAACTATTTGCAATGAGTTCTAAGACTAATGCAACTGCCATTACTATCATTGCTGTTAAAAACCACGCTCCAAAACATTCACCTCTACTTTCTCCCATTCGTCCTGCGATAATTGCAGCTAATAATGGTGCAACAATGTAGAAAATATAGGTTAATACAGTTGTAATAGAAATAGTTGATTCAAAGAAAGATCCAACCAAGCTAGGAGTGATGCCATAATTTCCTATAACTGTTCCAGGATAGAGTGATATTGGTCCACATAAAGCATTAGCAAGAACGGTCATGTCCGCTAATGAGGTAAAGAAAGTCCCAATAGTTCCTGCAAGAGCAGCAACTATTACTGCAAAGCCGAAATTTAATCCTATAAATGCAACTAAGGACAAAATGAAGGTTTTTCCAAATGCCATGCTATTTTCTAACTCCGAAATAAGTTTTTAAAATGATATTTTAAGGTATCAATATATTTAATAGAATAATAGGATTTAAAATATAATAAATTTATTTACACGCGAATTTTTATAAGCATTGAAAAAATCACAGTAAAATGTTCATAGATGGCACAATGTTAATATGGCTTTTGATATTATTTATAATGACTTTAGAAGGATTTTTACTGATTTCGAAATAATTTATGGCAATAGTTGGACCATTCAAAAATGAGTAATGATAAAAAGAAGTTTGTTCTCGGAAAGATTAAACACGAATTATTAGATAAATTGCTAAAAGAATTTACGTCTGGTGTAAGCGATGATCGAGTAATAATGGGCTCCAAGATAGGAGAAGATGCTGCCGTGATTGACATGGGTGATAAGTATCTGGTGGCAAAAACTGATCCGATTACTTTTGTTACAGATGAGATAGGATACTATGCTGTTAACATCAATGTTAACGACGTGGCGTGTACAGGAGCAATACCAAAATGGTTTCAATCAACTATATTATTACCCGAAAAAGATACTGATGAGGAGCTTATTAGAAATATTTTTAACAATATTCACGAAACATGTAAATCAATGAATATTGCTGTTATTGGAGGACACACGGAAGTAACTGCGGGATTAGACAGGCCAATCGTCGTGGGATCTTTACTCGGTGAAGTAGAAAAAGAATCTCTCGTATCAACCTCTGGAGTAAAACCAGGAGACGTTCTACTTTTAACAAAAGGTATATTTATAGAAGGAACTTCGATTATTGGCAGGGAAAAAGAACAATACTTGATTGAAAAAGGATATGGCTCAGATTTTGTGAAGAGATGTAAGAATTATTTATTCGATCCAGGAATTAGCGTTTTCAAAGACGCTCTTTTAGCAAACCAACATTTCAACATTAATGCCATGCATGACCCCACGGAAGGAGGACTTCTTACTGGCATAGCTGAAATGGCCATTGCTTCGGATACTGGTGTTGAAATATTAGAAAAAGAAATAATCATACTCCCTGAGCCATTGGAATTGAGTAAAATATTCAAACTTAATCCATTAAATACAATTTCATCTGGTTCCTTGCTAATTGCCATGGATAAGAAGGAATCTCCAGAATATATTGATTTATTAAAAAAAAATGGAATTACCGCCGCAGAAATTGGTTATTTTCAATCAAAAAGCAAGGGACTAGTCATCAAGGATAAGAATGGAAAAAAATCAAGAATGGTATATTCTGAAATAGATGAAATCACGAAGATTTTCTAAAAAATCTCATTTTTACTTGTATAGACTATTGCCGCTCGTATCTTGAGAAACTATGAGTGGACCAAACTCTTTCACTTTTATAAACCACACGGCTTCGCAGGTTCCTAAGTCTTTCCACTCCACATTGACAATCTCTTCAATTTTTTTATTTATAATGGCGCCACATCCTCCAGCATAGCTTAAATACACGACTTTATTACCTGTAGTATCCAAATTTTTCATTCCTCCCTTTCCAATCACGAATTTAACGCCTAAGGCTTGCACTACTTGATTTTCTAAAGCATCCATTCTTTGACTCGTGGTAGGCCCTCCAGAAATTACTTGATATTTTCCCCCAGATTCCTTTATGATCGGGCCGCAATGATAAATCGCACTTCCTTTTAAATCTTTAAATGTATCTGGTAACTCTTTACCCTCTTTAATGTAGTCCATGATTCTTTTATGTACTTGATCTCTTGCTGTAATTAAAACACCATCTAAATAGACAATATCGCCAATCTTTAATTTTTCTACATCTTTTTCCATGACGGGAAGATTTAATTCATGCTTCATCGATAATATCCCCCTTTTCATTCATTTCAAAAGAAGCCCATCTATGTGCATAACATTGAACGATTAAACCAACGGGAAATGAGGCAGGATGGCGCATTGCAACCTCCACGTGAACGTCTAAACAGGTTACTTTTCCCCCCAATCCCATTACTCCTATATCAAGGTTATTTATCTTTTCCATTAGTTCAATTTCGATTTTTGCTATGTCTTTTCTCGAATGTCGCTGATTTAATGGCCTTAATAAAGCTTCTTTTGCTAATTTCATGCAAGTCGTTGCATCTCCACCAATGCCTATTCCAAGAATTACTGGTGGACAAGGCATTCCTCCAGCTTCTTTGATAACCTTGACTATTTCTCTTTGAAACACTTCTAATCCGCTTGAAGGATTTAACATGAACAATTTTGAGATATTTTCTGCCCCTCCCCCCTTTGGGAGAACAGTTATTTTTAGATTGCTCGAATTCTCTGAGATAGAAAGATATATTGGGGGGACATTAGCACCGAGATTATTTTCAGGATTCTCATTGGTAATGGGATCGACGCTGTTGCCTCGTAATGGAATCAATTTTGTGGCAGCATCAACAGCACTGTTAATGACCTCTCTAAAATTTGAAATTATTGGAAATTTATTACCTAAAGTGATAAAGAAATTTAACACTCCAGTGTCTTGGCAAGTAGGGATTTCCTTCTCTTCACCATACTCAAAATTTTCAAGCATTAAATTTAATTGCTCAATGGCTAAATCTGATTCTTCTTCTTTTACGACTTTCTGTAAAGAATTTTTTAATTCTAATGGAGCTCTAGTGGTTGTTCTTTTGATTGTTCCAATCAGGGCTTGTTCTATTTTTTTCTCCAAGTCAGACTGAATGGTTGCCATTATTTACCGAAAATTTTAATTTTCTTGAGTTAATTTAATATTAGTCGTATATAATTATTATAGTG
>JAEORV010000384.1 GCA_016840695.1 Promethearchaeota archaeon | reverse complement strand
AAGTCCAAGGTCTTGAGGAATGAATTCAGAAACCATGTTTTTCCCGAGTATATTAAAATCTTGTTTTTATAGTATTTAATGCATTAATTTATCTTTAGGCTTCATCATTTAATAAATATGAATGACATTCATTGGTCGGATATTCAATCCGAAACAATGACTCCTGAAGAATACTTAGATAAGTATAATCATAAACCATTAATTGTAAAAAATTACGAAGATTATATCCCCAAAATCGAGATCATTGAAGAAATTAAGAAAATTCTAAAGGAAAAAAATGAAAGATTTAAAATCCTTGTCGTCGGTGCAGACTGGTGTCCTGATTGTTCGGTGAATACGCCCAGAATGGTTCAATTAAGAGAAATAATAAACAAAGGATTAATTGAGTTAAAAATTTTATATGGCGTTAAAGTCAACGCGTTACGAAAGCAGGGAGAAATTTTATGGCACCCTTCTCAATCTCCACCGGAAGCTATCGATCCTAAATTTGACTTGAAAAAGATTCCTACTGTTTACTTCTTTAATAAAGAGGGCAAGTATCTAGCTCGTATCATAGAAAATCCTGGAGTAAATTCCACTCTTGAAGAAGACATGTTAAAAATAATAAAAAAGAAATTATAAGTGAAAATTTGTGACCTTCGGTCTGGTTTGAATCTCAGGATATATTACGCCGGGTAATGGTGGGCAACTATTGTAAATCTCCTCGATTTCAATTACTCCAAATTTAATACCTCTAGATTTTTGGAAACCCGTAAATGTTCCATTAACATGTTGATTTGCTAAATCAAAAGTAGTTCCATAAACAGCTACTTTAGAATCCACGGGAATTTGCAGCAAATCTTCTTTTAAAGCAGATCCTACTGGAAAAACAAGCCTGTTATTATCAACAGCTTGAAGTTGGATGCAGGGAAATACAATTGGATAACCGTCGGATGGATCTATATACCCTATAAACTTCGGATTTATGGAACCCTTAAAAATTTTAAAACCGATAACATTCAAGCGTTTTTCAGGTAGTTTCGTCTTTAAACCTCCCTTTCCAATTAGATCCTTTACGATCCCTTTAGCGACACCTCCTATGGGTAATGGTCTTACTTGCGTAGCTGATACGATCTTCTCGTAATACGCTTGTTTAATATTCACATATGTCATGTAGCGCATTAGTTGTAATTTATTAAAATATACTAGATCCTCTCCCTCGGTTTTTGTATGGCTAAAATCTGCCTTCACTTGCACGAATTTGAAGGGCATGTCTATGTTCATGAAAACGGCACCTTGTTTTGGGTTTTCGTGCACGTATTTTTTGCTCAAGCCTTCGGTAAATTGCCCCCACACTAATTGATTCTTAGATGCTGCCTTATTATATGTAATGAGGGTTAAATGCGGCCAACCTCGCGGATCAATCGTGGCGATTATGGCAAGTTTCAATTCAACACATGTGAATTCAACTGCTTCATCCGATAATTCGGGCGACCACTGAGCAATTCCTTTTTTTTTACTCATATTATTTCATCTCTTTTAATACTTCTTTTAAATTACAATGATTTATAATATTTTTTTAACAGGATGGTAGTTTTGATTTGTCTTTATTTTCTTGAGATTCTCCTGAACTGGTTCGCTTAGTCAATCCGGACCATTGCACGTTTTTAACTCCAGTCAAGGTCGCAAGTTCGTGAAGTTCCTCCATCTTTTCCTGCGTTAACAAGGATTCGTCTTTTAAAATCCAATCAAGGCCGAGTCGTTCGTATTTAGCGCTGCATAAATTGTTGAACGCTAAAAGGTCCCATCTTTCAGGATAATTGTGCAACTTTTCTACAATAAAATTACCTATTCCTTTAATATTCTCTTCCGTGGCGGTAAAATTTGGTATGATTGGAGTTCTAATCCAGATTTTCTTGTCGGCTTCTTTCAACTTTTCCGAAAGCCAAATAGCATTTTCCAATATTTTCTCGTTTGAAACGCCCGTCCAAGATTCGTGCTTTTTAGGATCAATTTCTTTAATGTCTAAAAGAACCAAGTCAACGTGAGGTAATAACTTCTCGTAAATGGCTTGGGATGCAATTCCGCACGTGTCTAATGCAGTTGCTATGTCGTTATCTTTACACTTCTTTAAAAAACTCACTAAAAAATCAGATTGCAACGTGGGTTCTCCGCCAGAAACGGTGATTCCGCCATTAGATTTGGTGTAATATATTTTATCCTTATTTATTTCGTAAAATAAGTTTTCTAACTCCCACCATTTCCCCATCATTACTAATGCCGTGGAAGGACATTCTTTAGCACAGTTTCCACAGCTCTGGCATTTATCCCTATCAATGTGCAAGCCGTCTTTTTCAAGAGATAAAACTTCATTTGGACAAGTCTTAACGCATATTTCACATCCAATGCATTTATGCTTGAACCATTGGAGTTGGGGCTTTTTAAGTATGGATTCGGGATTATGACACCACAAACAAGTTAGAGGGCATTGCTTGAAGAAAACAGTGGTTCTAATCCCTGGACCATCTTCGGTTGACATTTTTTGTATCTCGAAAAGTAATGCTTTAGATTCTGACATTGATATCTCACCTAAAAATAATAAAAAAATAAAGAATTTACATTTTATGAGCTTCCCTGGCGATTATCTCGTCCTGCAATTCCCGACCAATGCTATTAAAATAAGCATTATATCCCGTAACCCGAACAAGCAAATTCTTGTAGTTTTGAGGGTGTTTCTGTGCGTCTCTCAACATTTCAGCGTCTAAGATGTTTATTTGCAGTGCCGTACCACCATTCTCAACGTAACCCCTTAAGTACGCTTTAAACTTGTCTTTACTTTCAGGATCGCGTAACAAGCTAGGATTAAATGTGATTGTGTGACTTGCACCGTTTGGCAAGCAGTTTAAGTATTCGCCAGTATTGGTTTTGCCACCTAGCGCAATTCCTACGGAATTAGTTACTGCAGTTGGACCTTTTTTATCTGCTCCAGCACTAGGACAAATTGCGTTTGAAAGAAAAGTTCCTTTAAACCTTCCATCAGGAGTTGCGGGCGTGTATCCTGCGTCTGCTCCCGCCCAATAATTCCACGAAAGCATGCCTCCTCGGAATTGAAAGTTAGTTGGCGTTCTATATTTCCAACATTCTTCAGCCCACGTGCTCATGATATCTTTTGCGAGTTTATCTGCCTCGTCTTCATTGTTTCCATATTTAACGGCTTTATTTTTCAAAAAAGTTTGTATGATTTCGTTGTCAGTTCCCTCAAAGTTTGCATCCAA
>JAEORV010000383.1 GCA_016840695.1 Promethearchaeota archaeon | reverse complement strand
TGTTGAAAAAGTATTCGAATTGGAACCCAAAGGAGCTCTCACACCAGCTTTAGCGTTTGGCGAGGATTTTATTTTAGAGTTCCCTGAAACAAAACGCTATGATTCAATTTAATTATCGTATCATAGTGAATCCAATCCTAATTCCTTTAATTTTGTATCATTGGGTTTACCCGTATCTGGATTCCAATCCTTATACTTGTAAAAGAGCTGTTTTAATTTTTCAAAATCAGGAGTTTTTCCTGCGGATCCCCCTTCTTTCAATGGTCGCATAAGAATTTCAGGCAATCTATCGTGATAACTTGTCAAACCCATCTTGATGTTAAACATTCTCTTCATTGTCAAAATCCTTTCGCCGTAGAGTTTAACCTCATCCAAGCCAAATTTTATACCGGTAGCATGTTCGAGCATCGCTGCGTTTTCTGATGGTAATGGATTGCAGAAAGAGCACATTATCATGGAACTGTAAAGAGCCCGGTAATCCATGTCAATTGAGCAATATTCTGCCATTTTTTCATCGTCCGTATATTTATCAATAAACTTCATACCAATTTCGTCTAAGGGAACACCTAATAACGTATAATAGGGATCACAGAGATTATGAGAGGGGCCTTTATGGGCACCTCCCATCCCGTAAGCAATAGCCATCCCATAATTGGACCGTAAATCATGAAAGGTAACTTCCAAACCTAGCACAGTTGCGATTTCTTCTTGTGAAATCCCAAATCTCTTAGCAAACGCATCAGAGCCTTCTGCTAGAATATCACCAATCCCTTCTCTGAATACGATCTTTTCCAAGATTTTTTCGATGAAATTTATACTACCCCATTCTGGTACAAGTCCGTCGATATCTTTTGAATCAATATTTTTTAATTCGTAATGAAGATTTAAGCAAGCAATGATACTTCCAGTACTAATCGTATCAATCCCGTACTCAAAACACTTGTTGTTTATATGCACAATGGCTTCTAACTCGTCATTTAAATTTAGTGCACCAAAACTTACCAGCGTTTCATATTCAGGACCTTCAATCTCGCCGGTTTTATATTTCCCTTCTTTTATAACGACCCTTCGACCACAACCTATCATACAAGAGTGACAAAATCTATTACTTACCAAAATAGTCTCCGCCATTGTCGCCCCCGATATCTTGTATGCATTACTCCAATTTGATTTTGTAAAATACTTTACGGGCAGCTCGCCAGACACATTATACATATCTAAACCCCCCGAGGTTCCTAATTCTGCAAACATACGAGTGGCGATGGAAGAATTAACTGTTTTCCGGGCTTGCATAATGGCTTCTTTTAGTTTAACTTCATCATTAATTTCAAGTTTGATAGTCGTACCCTTTACTATAATAGCCTTTAGTCTCTTAGATCCCAATATCGCTCCCATCCCTGTTCTTCCTGCAGCTCTTTGTTCAGAAACGATGTTAGCATACTTAACGAGATTCTCTCCCGCTTGACCAATGCAAGCTACATAAGCCTTTTCATCTCCAAATAATTCCTTCAATTTTTGTGCTGTAAAAAAAGTTCCCTTTCCCCATAGAAAGCTTGCGTCTTTAAGCGCCACTTGATCGTCTTTAATTTCAAGATATACTGGCTCATCGGAGGAGCCAATGATTTTTATTCCATCGTAACCTGCTTTTTTTATTTCAGCTCCAAAAAAACTTCCACAGTTAGATTCGCCCCAAAATCCCGTGTAAGGAGATTTTGAGCAAATAACCCACCTTCCGGTGTTGGGAGCAAAAGTCCCGCAGAGAGGTCCAGTCATGATCATTAAAATGTTATCTGGAGATAAAGGATCAGTCTCTTTGTCAATAGCATCATACAACTCACGACATGCATAACCAGCACCACCCAAAAAACTTGAGGCAATGTCTTGATTTAATGGTTCTTTTTCAATCTTCTTAGTGGTGAGGTCAACCTTCAAAATTACTCCTTTAAAACCTTTTAACATTAATTGATTCACAAATTTGCTGTTATTGCGTGTATACAGAATATGTTAATTGACTTGATAATAAATATTGTACTTATAGTTTAATACTCATATCTCTAAAATATTATAAATATATTTAAAAACCATGATGAGTCAAAAATAATATGGAATCATACGATTTTGTAGTAATTGGAAGTGGTGCAGGAAACAGCGTTCTAAATCAAGCATTAAATATGGGCATGAAGTGTGCCCTAGTAGAGATGTCCAAGTTTGGAGGGACATGTTTGACAAAAGGGTGTATTCCTTCCAAAATCTTAGTTTACCCCGCAGATATGATACGAGACGCTCAACATGCGAGTAAAATTGGGTTGAAATTTGATTTAAAAGATTATGATTGGGGCCTTATTGCTAAGCGAATGTGGAGTAAAATAGATCAGAGCAAACAAATTGAAGAGGGCATGTCACGAGTCCCAAATCTCACCGTATATAAAGGTATAGGAGAATTTACAGGAGAATACGAAATGCAAGTAAGATCTAAAGACGGTAATGAAATTTTGGGCCACTTTAAAGCCGAGCGTTTCCTGATAGCATCAGGAGCTCGTTCGTTTATCCCTCCTATAGAAGGATTAGAAGATATAGGGTATCTAACAAGCGAAAGTTTTTTTGGCGAAAAATTTCCTAAGAAACCATGGAAGAGCTTGATAATTATAGGTGGTGGTGTAATTGCAGCAGAATTTTCGCACATCTTCTCTGCGTTTGGAACACAAATTACGGTAGTAGAGATGCTTCCACGCTTAGTTTCAACTGAAGAACCCGAGGTGAGCGCATTTGTTGAAAAAAACTTCAGGAAACACATGAATGTCTATACAAACTATCGTGCTATTAAAGCACGATCGAAGAAAAATATGAAGTTTTTAACCATTAAAAATGAACAAACAGGAGAAGAAAAAGAAGTTGATGCAGAAGAAATATTGGTTGCTGCGGGTGTTCGATCAAACGCCGATCTTTTAAAAGTAGAGAAAACGGGCGTAGAAATTAATAATCGAGGATGGATAATCACAAATGACTACTTAGAAACAAATATTCCCAACATCTGGTGCCTTGGAGACGCTAATGGTCGTTATCAATTTAGACATAAAGCTAATTACGAAGCAGAAATTTGTACCAATAATATTTTTGGCATTGAAAAGCGAAAAGTTGATTATTCCACGGTGCCTTGGGCGATCTTCACCCATCCTCAAATTGGACATGTTGGGATGACAGAAGCTCAAGCAATTGAGAGCGGTCATAAAATCCTTGTTGCAAAAAGACATTACTCTTACGT
>JAEORV010000382.1 GCA_016840695.1 Promethearchaeota archaeon | reverse complement strand
TCTGCTTCATCTTTAAATTATTAGAGATTAATATGAATCGTCAGTAAAAAAATTTTTTCATTTTTAGCTGAATAACTAAAAAATAAATAAGCGTAATTCGATCTATAAATATAATTTAAGAATTTTTCAAATCAACTTGATTTCATTATACAAATAAGGCTTTAAAATGTCAGCTAAAACTCATAAATTGGACGAAATAAAGATCGTATTTGCGGGATTAGATAACGCGGGAAAAACCAGTTTTTTAATAGCCTTACGACAAAAATATAACTTCTACGAGCGCGTGAAAAAGTTAAAACCTACTATTAAAATTGATTATAGCTCCTTTAACTTCCTCAATCGCTATACCGTAAATTTTTGGGATATGGGTGGACAAGCAAAATACCGGAAGATTTATGTGAATAATCCCATTTACTTTACATCGACCGATTACTTGTATTTTCTCATAGACATTCAAGACGAACTAAAGTTCGAAGAAGCTGTTCGATACTTACATGAACTCTTGGATATTTATAGAGACAAAGAAATGGAATACACGAGAGAAGTTCTTATATGTTTTAACAAATATGACCCTGTATTTAGAGAAAACGAGGAATTCTTGGATCGTATTAAAATGATTAGGGACCTGATAATATCCCAAAACAAAGACATTAAATTTAAATTCTTTAACATGTCCTATTACGATATTTCTTCCTTATCTAAGGCATTGGCCTACTCCTTAAGCAAATTGTTAAACTTGGAAGATATCAATCTTACATTAGAAAGGATCGTGAAGGACTATGACTGCAATTACGCCATTCTATACACAGATTCTGGATTGATCATTTCTGATTTTTATCAAAATGTAATTGACTTCAGGGATTTTGACAAGAAGATATGTCGAATTAACGAATCCTTAGAATTTTTTCAAAGAATAACTGATGAGGAGGTAGAAATCGACGAAAAATTAACTTTTTCTGAAGAAAGATCTGAATATGTTAAAAAATATGACATCCCTTCTGAAACAGGTGTTTCCGAATATTATTTGGGTATTTGTGCTCCTTCTAATAATTTAGATACAATTAAAAAAGAATTGGAAGAATTTCAGAAGTATTTACAGTCTATGTAAAATAAAAAAATTAATAATTTATATATTCTTTAATCAAATTAAATTCGTCGGTGTTAACAAAGTCTGCCAGAGTCGCTTAGCCCGGTTGAGCGTTCGCCTGCAGAGTGGATAATCGTGAGTTCAAACAGTCAGAGAGTCTCTCTTTGCTGGAATATATCTCACCTCTGGCTCTACTTTACAATCTTATGGTATTTCGGAACTTTATGATTTCCAAAACAGAAATATTGCATTTCTGTAAAATTTAAAAGAATAGAGAATGAAAGACATAAATCATCGATATTGTATTATCAATAAATATATTATAGAATATTTTTATATTATATAGTAGAAGACTTATTATTAAAAAACAAGATTGAAAAATAATACCGTGGACTTACAATGGTTGAAGAGTACGACTATTTATTTAAAACAATTGTAGTCGGAGATGGTGGCGTTGGAAAGACTGCCTTGACAATCCGATTTAGCAAGGATTTTTTTACAGAAGATTACAAGATGACGATTGGTGTTGATTTTCATGTCAAAATGATCACGATAGACACCTCTGAAGGAGAATTACGATGCAAGCTTCAAATATGGGATACTGGAGGTCAAGAACGCTTTAGTTCAATTCGTCCAATGTATTATCGAGGTTCTTTAGGTGCCTTAGTTATTTATGACTTGACAAATTATGAAAGTTTCGAACATTTACCTCAATGGATAGAAGAGATAAGAGCAAACATAAAAAATGAGATCCCATTATTACTAGTGGGAAATAAGAGCGATTTAACAATGCAAAGAGCAGTTTCCATAGAGGAAATCAACGATTTTACTAAAAAGTTTAATTTATATTACATGGAAACCTCGGCTAAGACTGGAGATGGCGTTGGCGATTGTTTTCACATTCTTGCGTGCTTAATGATAGGTTCAGGAGTTCCTGAGAAGTTAGTATCTGATGGTACCGTTTATAGTCCAGGAAATCTCCTTGGTAAGATTGAAATTAAACCAGAACCCAAATATGACCTTACTGCACCCCCTATGCCCGAATCTAGCTTAACTTCTGTTCCCGAACCGGCTCCATCATTCGAACCAGAACCTGAATATGATCTTACTGCACCTCCCATACCCGAACATAGCGTGAGTACAATTCCCGAACCAGCACCATTCTTTGATGTAGAACCTGAAATTGATTTTGCAGCCCCTCCCGTGCCTGAACCTCAACCAATGCAAGTGAGTGAACCAGTTCCAATATTTGAGCCGGAGCCGGAAATTAAATTCAATGCACCTCCCGTACCTGAACCTACCAAGGAAGAAGGAGAGCAACCAATTCTCACATCATTACCCAAACCTAAAGCTATTACAGATGGTGAGACATATAAACCTAAAACAATACCATTTTCTCCAAACGCACCTGTTCCTGCACCTGCTCCAGAAGGATTTCAACTTCCTAAAACAATAGAACATTCTAGCGATTCTTCAAAAGCAATAGCCCCTTTTATTCCCTCACCTCCCTCAAAACCTTCAAGTTCTGAGTCGTTGTTTGATTACATGCCTGATTCTACTTTATCAAAGAAAGAAAAGAAAGAACTTGAAAAACAAAAAAAGCTAGAAGAAAGAGAGAGAAGGATACAACAAGAAAAAGAAGCAAAAGAAGCAGCCAGATTAGAAAAAGAAAGGAAAGCACTAGAGGAAAAGGAAGCGAAAGAAGCCGCACGGTTAGAAAAAGAAAGAAAAGCTAGGGAAGAAAAAGAAGAGAAAGAAAGAAAGATACGAGAAGAAAAAGAAGAAAAAGAAGCCGCGCGATTAGAAAAAGAAAGAAAAGCTAGGGAAGAAAAAGAAGAAAAAGAAGCAGCAAAAATGGAAAAGAAGAAGAAGAAGAAGCCCAAGGAGGTTTCTGAACCTCCAGATATGTTTCAAGTTCCATTACCCTCTTCAGAACCAAAAGAGGAGAGTTCACTTTTTCAAGCCTTAACTCAAAAACCTGGAAGCACTTCTAAGAATAATTTGTTTACTCCCTTTACGCCCTCTGAAAAATCTGAATCTTCAAAATTAAGAATAATACCTAACGTTGCTGATATTGATAATTTCAACAATCCATTACCTCCCGTTCCTACAGTACAAGACAAAAGTTCTAAGAGGAGGGAAACCATCATGTGCAAGCAATGTGGGGCGGTGTTATCTT
>JAEORV010000381.1 GCA_016840695.1 Promethearchaeota archaeon | reverse complement strand
CTGATTAAAATAATTTTAATTTTAAATTAAATATATTTGTTGAAAATGAAGATATTAGTTTCTGATAAGTTTCGAGATGAAGGGATAGACATTTTTCAAGAGAATGGCTTTGAAGTAGTAAAGAACTTCACTATTACCCCAGAAGATTTGAAACAAGAGATTGAAAATTATGATGCAATAGTCATACGTTCTAGAACTAAATTAACAGCCGATATATTAGAGAACGCTAAAAATTTAAAAGTTATTGGTAGAGCGGGAGTAGGATTAGATAATGTTGATTTGGAGAAAGCAGAACAAAGGAATATTAAAGTGTTTAACACGCCTGAAGCACCCTCAGTTTCAGTAGCAGAATTAGCACTTGGATTGATGTTAGGTTTTGCCAGGCACATTACTAAGGCAGACAAGACGATGCATGCTGGTGAATGGCGGAAGAATGAGTACATGGGATATGTCTTAAAGGGCAAGAAAGTAGGATTAATTGGATTTGGAAATATCGGTCAGGCGGTAGCAAAAAGATGCGCTGCTTTAGAGATGGACGTTGGCGTGTTCGATGTTATTCCTGAATTATTAGAAAAAGCAAAAACTCTAGGATACACGGTGTATCCTTCTATTGAAGAACTTGTTATAAAAGCTCAGATAATATCATTACATATTCCAGCCAATGAACATACTAAAAACATGATTAATCAACAAAGATTGAATTTGATGAACGAGAAAACAGTTATTATTAATACAGCTCGAGGTGCTCTTATCGATGAAGAAGCTTTAATTCAATCTTTGAAAAATGGTGAGATTGGTGGCGCTGCTTTAGATGTTTTTAGAGAAGAGCCCCTTAAAAATGAAGATTTATATAGCATACATGATAACTTGATTCTTACACCTCATATAGGAAGTTCGACAGTAGAAACTCAAGTCTCGGCAGCTGTAGGTGTTGCAGAGAAGATAACACAATTCTTAAAGGAATTATAAGTTTTAAGCGAATTTTTCATTCCCTCTCTTTACTTTTTTTAAATTCATTTCTAATACGAAAAATTATAATATCATGGAGAATTATTTTTAAATATTAGTCGACATGAGTGCAAGATCATGAGATCTGGATACAGTTACGTCAAGGATACATTCGAAAAACAAGAAAAAGGATATCAAACACCTCACTGGTATCGTGGAATTGAATATAGAAATGGACATTCTATTGAAAGAGTAGAAACACCAACTAAAATTCATCGTGCGAGAACTTTAGGTTATAAAGCCAAACAAGGCTACATTATAGTCAGAGCTAGGATTAGAAAAGGTGGAATGCATAAAGTTAGACCTAAGCGGGGGAGAAAACCTCGAGCAATGGGGGTTTCAAAATATACTACTGGAAAAAATTTACAATGGATCGCTGAGGAAAGAGCTCAAAGGAAATACCCAAACATGCAAGTATTAAACAGCTATAAAGTGTATGCAGACGGAAGACATTGGTATTATGAAGTGATTCTTGTCGATCCAAACCATCCAGTTATTAAATCAGATCCAAAAATAAATTGGATCTGTGAGCCTCAACATTCAAAAAGAGTAACGCGCGGATTGACATCTGCAGGAAAGAGAGCTCGCGGTCTTAATAAGAAAGGATGGGGTTCTGAAAAAACTCGACCCAGTATTGGGGCAAATAAAGGCCGTGGTAAATAGAAATTTCTATTTTTTACATATCTGTACTAAATATATATAAACTTTATATGTTAGTACCTCGAAATAATATTATTATATCAATAAAATATTGAGAAAAATATGACAGTAGACGATTCTCTTACAGATTATGCGTATGATTTCATTAAAAACATCTGCGAAAAATTTGGACCGAGATATTCGAGTTCTGAGGCGGAAAAAAAAGCTAATTTATGGATAAAGGAGGAGTTTGATAAATATTGCGATGAAGTATATCTAGAAGAATTTAAAACAAATCCTAATCTATATCCGCAAGGGTTAATCAAAATTTGTGGTATTTTGGCCGGTGTAGCTTGGATATTCATGCCGTTAAAGTTTCCATTTAATATATTATCGGGAATCTTTATCTTATTAACGATTCTTGTGTTAATAACAGAATTAATGATGTTAAAAAGGTGGATAAAGGTATTCTTCAAATCAGGGACATCTAGTAATGTATGGGGTCGAATAAAACCTACTGGTGAAATAAAACATAGAATAATATTTGAAGGACATACAGATTCAGCGAAAGTAATGAGAGCAGTTAACGAAAATGCAGATCCAAAAATCCTGCTCTTAGGATTTGGATTTGTATATCTCTTCTATACATTAATAATGTCATTTATTAAATTATTCGTTGTATTATTCACTGGAGAGGCAATTGTATTATTCAGTAATGACTTTGTACAAATTACTATTCTTGATTGGATTTATTTTATTCCTTGGTTGTTCTTATTCCCGGGATTTTTATATTTAATTTATGGACTAACAGGTAACACGGTTGTAGAAGGAGCAAATGATAATTTATCTGGGAGTGCCGTTTCTGCTGCAATTGGAAAGTATATTTATGATAAACGTCCTAAAAACATAGAAATTATAATAGGGAGCATGGGAAGTGAGGAAATTGGAGATAGGGGGGCAAAATATTTTGTAGATACTCACGGTGACTTGTTAAAAGATTCTTATGCATTTATCATTGACTCAGCAGGAGCAGGGGATAAAATATTTATAGTTGAAAAAGACACGATGCATCTTACAAAATATAGCCAAGATGTTGTTCAAAGAATTGAAAGAGCATATGAATTGTTCAAAAAGGATAATCCAGACGTAATTAAATGTGAAAGAGGGGGAATACCTTTAGGATCATCTGATGCTTGCATGTATTCAAAGGCGAGATATAAAGCTTCTTTTATTATTACCATTGGAGAAAAGTTAAAAAAACCACCTCATTGGCATTCGATATCAGATACTTGGCAGAATATCGATAAAAAAGTCCTCAAAGATGTGATTGGAATCTGTTTAAAATTTGTTGAATTGGTGGATAAAGAGTTTGAATAGTGAATAGTCATTATTTATTCATAGTTTATTAATCGAGACAGTCATCCCACCATCTAAAATTATATTTTGACCAGTTATATAATCCGCTGCTGGTGAAGCTAAGAATAAAGCAATGTCTGCTACTTCTTTTTTTTCCCCAAGTCTATCAATAGGTAATTTAACACCTCGAGACTCTAGATATTGGCGACCTCGTTTTGGATCGTTGTCATACATAGCAGATATAATTACTCCTGGAGATATAGCATTAACT
>JAEORV010000380.1 GCA_016840695.1 Promethearchaeota archaeon | reverse complement strand
GAAAAAGATGCAAAAATTAATAACTTTTCCGTACAATTTCGCTTTCGTAAGGAGCAATATTAAAATTTTTCAATTTAATAACAATTAAAAAATAAAAAAAAATTATTTATTTCTTAGAAAATTCTTTCTTTTTTTGGATAAAATGATAATAACAGTTGAAAATGCAACAAGGAAAAAGGTTGTCCCATAACCACTTATTCCATTACCACTATCTCCTCCTGGAGGAGAAGATGCTGAAATTGTAATTACTCTCGAGATTTCAATGTAATCTCCGTCAATTTCCAGAACAGAAATAGTGACATTATACGTCCCATAGTCGGTATATACATGGCTCATAGTTGCACTGGTCTTTATATTTGAAGTCGAAAGACTATTCGCTTGGGCGGGAGCTTGATTGGGATTCCAAAACTCGTGATTCCCATCACCCCAATCTATCGATTGAGATGTATTCAGATTTGCTGAAATTGATCCCGTAAGCAATATTGATAACCCTCCAGAAAGATCCAAGTCGATAGAAACATGAGGTTGAGTGTTCTGATAAATAGAGAGGTTATAATTAATATTAAAGTTGCTTATTGGGTCAACAACGATATAATAATAACCCATGGGAAGTGAATTAAGAATATATTCATTTTCTTCTGCAGAATACGAGACCTCTATAAATTGATCTGCACCGTTATATAGTTTAAGCAGTAAATCTCCATCCGTATTGTCATAATCTAGCTTTATTCCCACATCTAAGGGATTATCGACTTCAAATCCATATATGTCCTCGTCTAACGCTATGGCTGCAATTTCTTCGTCCACGCTGATATTATACCAATTGGATTTCGGTGTATTATAATCGTTATCGGTAGGCTGAGCTCCACCTTGATCTTCGAACCAATCATCCTCATAAAGATTAGGACCAAAAGTTATAGAAAAATCGTAAGTAAATCCCACATCTCGTCGTGATACTGGCTTAATCGTAATAGAAACATTAATGTCTTGACTCGCTTGATAAGATAAGGATTCGTTAGGACCAATAGCATTAATGGTTCTCAGGAGAGTTGATTCGCCGCCGCTTTGATTGTGGAGTTCGACATATAATTCTCCATATGTTGCCGTGGTACATGCATCGATCCATTCACCAGCGTTGAGCGATACACTATATACATCTGGATCGTAACACTTAAGTGCGGCATATGTGTCATTAATCATTACCTGATTTGAGCTTGCCCAATCATCGTCTTCTTCGTTGTAATCGTCAACACCTCCAGCAATATTAACAGACATGTTATAATTAACGTGACCGAAATAATTTTTAACAAACACGGCAAACTTAGCACCATCTCCATATTCATTGATATACGAGAGGTCTATTATGCCACTAAGGCCATTATCCAAGGTAATAAAATCTGTTGAGTTATCGGGTTCAACATGATAGAGAGTTACAACGGGATATCCATCTGACGCGAGGTCATAATGTACGCTTACATTAATACCTTGGTTCTCCATTGCCGTAAACGTGTACCAATCTTCATCTAACGCCTTTAGTCCTGTTTCCCACATTCCAAGAGATCCTGTTATATCCGCCGCATTCTCAATTGCGTCATTCTCCTCGTAATGATCATCCGTGTAAGGGATATCAACAGAAAGGTTCAGAGGGACATCAGTTGGAAGGAGGTTTGTGATGTTTAAATAGATCGTATCTACGGGGCAATTAACAAATTCTTTAACAATCGATGAAGAGGTTGACAAGTCGTTATCTGGAGTGAGGGGGAACTGATTACCATTGAGAAACTCAATCGCGACGTCGGAGGAAGTGACTCCTTCAAGTTTAACTTTAAATCTCTTGTTAAAAGCGTCTTCAGCCACAAAGAAATCAGGTTTTCCTGTTTCTACAATAAGATTTTCATATTTCCTCATTTGATTGATTCTGGAGGCATTCTGGAAGGCATGGTTATTGTAATACGCGTCCAAAAACGCGAGTTTTACGGGATTATGTCCTGCGTAATAACTCTTTATAAATCGATCCCATCCGGTAAGATTGCAAAATAAGTAATTTGAATACCTATAACCGTAATCTTTTGGATCGTAGGGGAAATACACGAATAATCCTCCATAATCTACAATACCGCTATCCCATTCTGATATGATTGCCTCGTGATAGGAATTGTTTATATTAATGACAAGAGGTTCTAACTCGGGGTAGTCATCTTCAGCATAATCTAAGAGTTTATCCAGAAAACTCACTAGATCAACTTTATGTCTTCCTTTATGGAATATGCTGGCATTAAATGCTTCTTGAATATACCCTTTTAACTCCAAATTCATATTTGATATCATGTAATCGCAAAAAGCTTCTATTTCTAAAGTTAAATTATGGATCTTGTTTCCCCGTAAGGCAACATAAGTGAAACCCTTAACTGTAGGTACATTTTTGACATAATCCGCATAAGTTTGCACTACAAGAGCACCTAATTCTTCGGCCGTCATGTATGGATCATCCACAAGCTCCTGATATATAATTTCATATCTCTGCATTAGAGCGTATGAAACTTTTTGAGTGGCTAGAAACACCTCGCAATCAAATGCTACTTCAGTATAACCTTCAATTTTGCCTCCTGAACAGGTAGCAAAATGAACTACATCAATCCCTATGCCTTCAATTGCTTCACCTAGTTCCTCGTCTGTTAAATAATCCCCCCCGTTAGTATGATCAGAACAAACGCCTTGCATTCCAGACCAGCTCCCTATACCGTGATCATCTAGAATCAATACATAATTTCTTGCAGGGCAGTATACCTTGCATAATACAATGAATTGTTTGAGAACATCTGGATCTCCCATATTTACCTCACCTAAGTCGAAATAATCACTTGTTATATTTTCGGAGGCATCTTTTTGGATATTGTGATAAAATCTAGTTCCAGTCCAGTCTCCTGACTCGTTAGAAAACCCAGAGACTCTATCAAACAAAGCGCACAGTTTAACCTTAGAAGAGGAACCAACTCTTTCAAATAGATTCATATCATCAATTATATACTCTTCTAGATCACAATCTCCATCTGCATAAAGCATCACGGTCCATTCGGCAAGTAGCGCACTACTCTGAAGGTTATCTTCAATAATTAAAACTTCTTCTCCTCGCTCATCGGCTTGATTTGTATTTAAATCTTGATATAAGGTGAAATTGGATATAATTGGTAGAAATATAATAAGCAGCAATAATATAGATTTTCTCGCTTTTCTCTTCTCTTTTTTTGTTATTTTCATAAACTAACCCCATGATGATAATT
>JAEORV010000379.1 GCA_016840695.1 Promethearchaeota archaeon | reverse complement strand
ACCCATTTCTTTTTTATTTTAGAATGCCAATCATATAAAAGTCGATATCCTCGAACAGCTCTTTCAATTTCGTTTTCAAATGCAGGAATTTTCAATTCTGAAGCAATATTCAAGACTCTCTTAGCACCTTCTCTTTCTGCTTGAATTAAAATCGTGATTATTGGTTTATCAGCGTGTTCTTTCATGATATTCTCAAAGATGGTGAAATCAAATTCAATTTCGATAAAAAATTCGAGAGCAAGAATCAAGCCGTCTACATTCTTATCAGCAAGTAAAGTATTTGCTGATGTTCTATATATTCCGCATATTTTTATACCAATGAATTTTTCAGGAGGCCAATAATCTACTGGATTCCCAAGAGAACATGTTGAACCTCCAACTTTCTCCTCTATTATATCCCTAGATATTTTACTAGGCTTAGCTAAGGAGAGGTGCTGATTCCTCATTTCTTTCACAATTAAATGAATGGCTCCAGAACTTGGTCCAATTATCCCTAAATTTATACCTTTAGGTTCAGGACACCATAAAAAGATCTTGGCAATTTCAAAAAGTTCGATATAATTAAGGACAGGTATGACTCCCGCTTTATTTAATTTGTTTTCCATCATTTCGTCCTTACCAACGTAAAATGATAGGACGGGTTTATATGGCGCAACTTCTTTAATCGCTTCAATCAATTCTTCAGTGATATCTCTTATAAACAGCGAAATTACCTTAGTAGTGTCGTCTTTCAAGAAAAATTTTAAGACATCGGCCTCGTTTATGTGAAATCCTTTTCCCAAATGAATGACTTTTGAGATGGGTAAGTGCTGAGATGGAGTCCACCATCCAAGGGCTCCGGCTAGACCTCCGGATTGGGCGATAAAACTTATGCCCTCTGTCACATTTTTGTTCTCCCTCATAATGTGTTGTCTTACGGGAATGATAGAGGTCGTGAAGTTATTGCTAAAGTTTATGATTCCAAGCATAGATGGTCCAAGATATGTTATATCATATTTCTCGCATAATGAATGTAATTTTATAGTTGTATCTTGAACATTTTGACCTGGTTTTAATTCTGCTTGAATTGCAATGTATTTAACACCCATTTTACCTAAATTTTCCACCACATCAAGTATATTTCTTCCTAAAACGATTACTGCTAACTCGGGAACCTCGGGTAGTTCATCAAATGAGTGATAAGACTTGACGCCGAGGATTTCATTCGCATTAGGATTTAAAATGTACAATTTCCCTTGATAGAAGATTTCCAAGAGATTTTTTAAAACAGTATAACTAAATGAAAGGGCCTGTCTTGATGCGCCAACAATTAATACGCTTTTAGGATTAAAAAAAGGTTCAAGCTTGTTATTCTTCATTTTAAATTCTTGAGATATCTTTAAATAATTCAAGAACCGAATTTAATTTAAGCTTTGGCTTTTTCAATGGAATAAAGAGGAATTTCGCGTCTTTTATTCGCATCATATAGGGGTAACCCAGATTGTTTCAATATCTCAACTGATTTATACTGTGTTACCACTGTTTGACTACCACATGAGATTTTCATGCTTGCTATGCGTAATCTGTCTCGTACATAAGGAAGATCTCTTAAATTACAACCAACATCTAATATTATCGCACCAGCCTTGACTCGTGCGCACACTCCTGTTGAACGCCCAAAAGAATTGCGCATACCTGATTGAACTCTATCTGCTCCTGCAAAGGCAAGCATTCGATTTTCCCTGTATTTTTGAAATGGTTTTGAACGTACTCGAAAGCGAAAATTAGTCCTACCCAATTGTTTTTGTAATGGAGTGTTGATGGTAATTCGGATTGCCTCTAAAGCGTTTGATGATATTTGAATTTGCATATTTACTTTTAGTCCAACGACCAATTCCCAGTCTTCCCACGGGATGGCTTTATTCCCGCCCCAAAATCTTTGAATCTTTGATTGAGCGCCTCCTCGAGCGTATTCACGCCTGTGGTTAGCGCTTCGCTTGTGTTGGTAGGGTCGTCGATTCCAAGAACTGTAACATCTCCAAGGTCTCTTAGATGCCATTTTCTTTACACTTTGAATGATATCTTTATTGAAATTAATATTAAATGAATAATATATTTAAAATCAATGAAGTATGATTTTTTAATTTTGCTATTTAGACATAGGTTAAATCTTAATATTTTTAATTGTAAGTTTCTCATTTATCATCTCTTCTAATATATAGAGATTATATCATTATCCTTTATTACATGGTTCAAGTTAGCAATCTTTTGACCCGGATGTTTTGCTGAATTGCCCCATATTAATGAATATCTAAATTCTGACACAAACCTTTTATGAATTTTACGACATAAGATTTCAAGAGTGTCTCCTTTATGAAGTATAATTGGTTCGTTTAGATCTGCCTCTTGTTTTGGGGGCTTTAAGTAAACTCTTATTAAGTTTAATTCTTGAAAAATCCTATGACGTAAAGCGTTTATATTTTCTCTATTTTTTGCAGAGATCATTACCCAATGATTATGTCCAATTTCTGCTGATATTTTTTCGGGGGGAAGCTCATCTTTCATCAAATCTGACTTATTTATTACCACAAACTCCTTAGTATATATGCGATTTCCCATGACATGATCAATTAATTGATCTGGCGTGATATATGGCTCAGAAAAATACACTCCCGCATTCCGCACGCCAAGATCATTCATTAAAGATTTAATTTCATCTTTGTCCATTATTTGACGCCCTTTATAACTAAAATGAATTCCTCCTTTAGTCTGTTTCTTGATAACTATTCGAGCAGGTCTCGAATTTAAGCGGATGCTTGCGTTATATACCTCATTTCGAATCTTTGTTAAATCGTCAAAGTTAATCGTGCCATCTTCACGAAAACAAATAATAATAAGGATCAATTCCGCTGATCGGACGGCAGCTATGACTTCTCTCCCCCTACCTTTTCCTGCTGCAGCTCCTAAAATAATGCCAGGTAGATCAATGAGCTGTATTTTGGCATCTTCAATATTCATCATTCCTGGAATCGCAGTAAGCGTGGTAAAATCATAAGCGGCCACTTTAGAATCTGTTCTCCCTTCAGTTAGTAAATTAAGCAGTGAAGACTTTCCTACGGAAGGAAATCCTATAAACGCTACTTGAGCGTCTCCTGATCTTTTAATCCCAAAACCTTTTCCTCCTCCCTTTTTTGAACTCGTTATACCAATCAAATCATTACGGAGTTTTGCCAATTGAGCTTTAGTATAATTAATGCTTTTTTGAGTGGCTTTATTTACTTTTGTATTTGCTAATCGTTCCTCTAAATCA
>JAEORV010000378.1 GCA_016840695.1 Promethearchaeota archaeon | reverse complement strand
GTTCAAGTTTGGTGTTGAGGCATAACTACCATCATATCTCACGTAACACGAATTAACATAATCCAGAATATTGTTGACATCAATATAGTTCGTAAATTCTGTGGAATACAACTGATATGCCGTTAGTACACCCCAATAGTTAGATTCTATCGTTACCTCCCCAAAAAGTCCGTTTTTTGCTTGGTAATTGTATAACCAGGTGTAATAATTAATTCTTGTTTGATTTATTTTATTAATAATTGTTTGATTGAAAACTCCATTTTTCTCAATCAGTGAAATTGCCTTCATCGCTGCCCACCCTGATGTAAAGTCTGAGTAAGTAATGTTTTTGTTTATTCCAAAACCCTTGTCTGGTTTGGAACAGTTAAGTAAAAAAATAAGGGTGGCATTTTCGTCGTATGCAAATGGAGTTAAATTCAAGGTGTCAAACGAAGAAAGCGCGTAAAAAGTAGAACGCACATCAGACGCATTTCCTGGAAAACTCGAAAATCCCCCATTTATAGGATCGTAATGAGAGGATAAATACGAATTTATGAGTATTTTCTCGGGCATAGAATATGACAGGTTCATCGCCAGGAACGCTTTAATACCATAATAGGTTGATTCGGGAGTTCTGGTAAATGAAATATTTGATAAACGATACCCGCCAGCGAGAAACAAGGAATTAATAAAGCTTGAAATGTTATTGGAATTGTTGAGAATAATAGAATAAGCTGAAAAATTATATGCCAATTCAATAGCAGCAAAAGTAGATATAATATCTGTTTCGGAGGAATATTGATTCGCTTTAAATCCTGAACCATTTTCTTCCAACGAATTGTTAATATAGTTGATAATTTGGTTAATTTCTTCTTGTTTTTGATCAGCATTTATGAATGAGTGATTGAGACGATTAATTATTTGAACTACCTCATATGTCGAAAAAATGTTGCTAAATCCACTCACGTCGGAAAAAGAACCATCCTGGTTTTGTTTGTCAAATAAGTAATCAAAAAAGAAATTGGGTTTTTCAGAAACGTAAGGATTAGACCTAGGATCTGTGAGATTTGTTAACGAGATGTTAAAAGTAGACCAATTAATGGAATCAAAAACTCGATAATTCGTATCTATGTCCGGTTCGATAAACAATCCGCTTTCTGGATGTTTATGTGAATTAGTAAAATAGTTCATCTCGTATTTCATCGTTTGCACTTCCTCCTCTGTGAAATATGAAATGTAAGGAATGTTAACAAAAACCATTGTAATCAGCGGAATGATGAAAATAAATATAACTACAACTAGCATCTTTAACTTTCGTTTTGTCTGGCGACTTATTTTGATGCTAGTGCTAATTTTTGATTTAATCTTCGAAAACAGCTTTATCTTTATTTAGTTTCACCTCTCTTCTTGCCTTTTTTTGCTTTATTTTTTCTCTTTTCACCGTCTTGCTTTTTGATCTCTTCAGGCGCTTTCTCCTTTTTGTCCACCTGCCCCTTTTCTTCTTTTTCTCTTCGTTCTTTCTCATCTTCTTCTTGAATTCTAATTTGGAAAAATCTTCTAAAAGTTGCTGTAGCTCTCGTCATTGAGTTTATTTTAATTCCCTTTTTAATCATATGTCGAACTAATTTTGAGATATTTGTTTCAAAATCATCGAGTAATACTTCAATTGCTTCATTTCCGGTTCTTATAAGGGTTTTTACCGCAGGATATTTTCTTACTATCTCAATTTTATTCTCGTTTAAATCTTCGATTGAAAACATCGCCATTATTCCATTACTAGGTAAAGAAGCAACAAGATCTTTAGGATTTCCGAACTCTAATAGCTTACCATTTCTCATAATAGCAGCTCTATCACACACTAATGAGCATTCCATATCGTGACTTATGATGAACATTGTGGTTCCTAATTCTCTATTTAACTTCTTTAAGTAAGTTAGAATGGAATATCTTTTATATGCGTCTACTCCCGTAGTTGGTTCATCTAAAAAGAGTATCTCGGGTTGATGAATTAATCCAAGCGCCATTGATACGCGTTTTTTTTCTCCACCGCTCATGTTTTTTAACTTTTTATTCCAAGTATCTTCAGGAATATCCAAAATTGAGAAGAGATTTTCAGCGATTTTTTTTGCGTCATTGGTATCTAATCCATAGGTAGACGCAAAAGTTTCAACATTTGTCATTGGTTTCAAATCATAATATAAATTCAAGGTTTCTAATTGTGGTACATATCCAATATTACTCAAAATTTTTGCATGATTCCTCTTTTTTGCCGGCGAAATTCCTGTTACCTTTACAATTCCAATCCAGTACTTTTTTTTGATCTGACAAGTTAACACTCTTATTGTTGTTGTTTTTCCCGCACCAGAAATTCCAAAAATACCAATTATCTCTCCACGGTTAACAGAGAAGGAAACATCTCTTACAACTCTTTTTGTTCCAAAAATTACATTTAGATACTTCACATCAACAACAACATCATCAGAATTTGCGCTCGTCATTATCTTATCATGCCTCATATTGTTTTCTTTTAAAAATAATAAAACTCAAGGCAAGTAACACGAGTCCTATACCTAAGAGCCAGTAAAAATCAAATCCTATTACCGATTTTCCTTTTGATAAAATACCATCTAACATTGGTCCTGCGTGACTTAATGGTAATAACCAAGCGACAATTTGTAAGTAAAATGGCATTGAACCTATTGGAATGAACATTCCACTGAGAATTATGATGACAATAAAAGACATGAAGAAGTACTGGTTTGCTTCTGTTTTTGTCTTGGACTGGCTAGATATTAACAAGCCTAAGGCGATTCCAACGAACCCAAGCATAAATAATGCAATGAATAAATCAAACACACTCCCAACGATGTATAATCCGTTGAGAATCGATGATATGATCAATAATAGCGATTGAACAATTAACACAATAATATAAGTGATATATTTAGAGATAAGAATTTCATGGCGTTTAACTGGAGTTAGGAGAAGTCTAGCGATTGGTTTTTCCTTTACTACCACTAGAATTGTTAAGACCAATGCAAGCCCGAACGATAAGAGAGGAAGTATAAGAGATACGATGAAGTTGAATTCTAGGCTTAAATCTTCAGGAATTGAAAACTCTTCAAAGCCCTCAAGGATGAATTGAGGGGTTAAGTTGTTATCAGCAACAAAAATTTTTATAGAATCTTGCACAGCATTCAAATTACTTTGGATATTTAATATTTTAGAAGAATCTGGAATAGCACTAATCATTGCGGGTAATCCTAATGCGAGCATTTCAGAAAAATCGATCGGGATCACGATTATTATCG
>JAEORV010000377.1 GCA_016840695.1 Promethearchaeota archaeon | reverse complement strand
TCTCTTAACTTTAATGTATTATTGTAGATAGTAAAAACGAGTAAATCAAAATTGAGCGAAGACAAGTATTATCTAGGGATAGATGCAGGAGCTACTTTCTGTAAAGCTATAATAATTAATTCTGATAGGAATCAAATTCTCTCAAAAGCATTATCATTGATTCAAGGTAATCCAAAAAAAGCTGCAGAAAAATGCATAAAAGCAATGTTAAAAGAAGAGAAAATAAACGAGAAAGAATTGAAGAAAACTGCTGTCTCGACGGGACAAAATGGTAACAAAACAGCAATAGGTAAAAAAATCTCAGAAATTACTTGTATCGGCGAAGCAGCGTACTTTTTAAATCCAAAAACGCGAATAGTTGTTGATGTCGGTAGTTTTTCCATGAAAGTATTAAAAATGGACGAGACCGGAACTATTAAAGATTATTTAATGAACGACAAGTGTGCCGCTGGTTCGGGAGTGTTATTAGAATTGGTTGGTGAAGGTCTCGAGATGGAAGTCGATGAGATCTCAGAAAAAGCTTCTGAATCAAATAATCCCATCCAAATCTCAAGCCAATGTAGTATTTTCGCCGAATCTGAGGTGATTTCTTACAAGAACGAGGGTGCAAATGTTGCCGATCTCTTAGCGGGGGTGTGTAATTCCGTAGCGGGTAGGATATATCCATTGGTAAGAAAAGTTGATAAAGATCCTCAAAATGTTGCGTTTACGGGAGGAGTCGCTTTAAATTCAATGATAGTTAAAAATCTTGAAAAAAGGTTAAATATCGAGTTGTTAGAGTTAGGTATAGAACCTCAATATATCGCCGCCTATGGAGCTGCGCTTTTAGCAAAATCTAATTCTGGAGGTAATTAAAATGGTAACTTGTGGAATAGACGTGGGCTCTCTGACAGGAAAAGCTGTTATATTGAATGAACGAGAAATAATGGCTCAAAAGGTCATTCGCGTTAAAAGAACACCAGTGGAAACTGCTGAAAAAGTGTTTAATTTAGTACTTTCTGAGTCTAAAATTGATAGAGATGAAATCAAATATATCGTAAGTACTGGTTACGGAAGAGATAACATCCCTTTTTCAAATAAATCTGTCACCGAAATCACTTGTCACGGAATTGGAGCACATTTTTTGCTGCCAAGCGTGCGAACAATTATTGATATCGGAGGTCAAGATTGTAAAGTAATAGCAATCGATCGCACTGGTAAATTGGTCGATTTTTTAATGAACGAGAAATGTTCTGCTGGTACTGGAAGGTACTTAGAAATCATGGCAGACATTCTAAATCTCTCACTAACGGAATTAGGAACGTTATCTTTAAAGAGCAAATCTCCTATTAGCATAAAAAGTACCTGTTCCATTTACGCTCAAGCCGAAGTATTACAATATTCAAGTACAGGATTTAAAAAAGCAAACATTGCCGCAGGCATCAATAAAGCAATGGCAGAAAGAGTGGTTACGATGGTTAAACGATTGAAAAAAGTTAATCCAGATGTTTGCATATCGGGAGGCGTGGCTAAAAACGTTGGAGTTGCTCAACACCTGGAGGATATGATCGTTACAAAATTCTTAAAACCCTCTTCTTCACTAAAGCACAGTCCTTTCCTAAAAATGCCCGTGGATCCCCAAATAGTAGGCGCTTTAGGAGCTGCCGTTATAGCGAATCAAAGATATAAGAGATTGTAATATTTTGTCGTTAGAGTTGAAACTTTCTTTTAATAAATTGAATCTTTTTATTGAACTTCAAATAATACTTCTATTATAATTAAAAATTGCATACAATTATTCAAAGCTTGAATTCACATGATTGAGAAAAGAGTTATCCCGCTTGAAATGTTGAGGGTTGCTTGCGAACAAACCCTGGAACTAGTCGAGTTTTCCGTACCAAACACGGAAGTTGTCTCGTTACGTTATTTTTTAGATTCAATGTTAAGATATCTTGATGATGCCATCCAAAAAGCTGATGAAGGGTGGCCAATAATAGGACATCACTTTGCATTTCCTGCAGAACTGCTCTATTATTTTGATTGTGTTCCTATAGCCGTTGAAGGTGCAAGTTACTTATTCTCAGCATTATGGCCTGATGGTGCTGAACCCTATTATGATGCTCTCGAATCTTATGGGCACCCATTTCACACGTGTTCTGCTCAAAAGGGAGCAATGGGATTAAATTTAGAAGGATTATTTAAGTATGATGTTGTAGTTACCCCTTCAGGTCCTTGTGATAATTCCATTGGTTCTTACCCAATCTTTCAAAATTTGCAAAAAAATCAGAGAGTTAAGTTTTTTGACATGCCTGTTTATTCAGATAAACGTACGGAAGAATATTTAGCTAAGGAACTCGATAGTTTTAAAGACGACCTTGGAAAGATGATTGGACAAAAGCCAGACGAAGAAAAGTTTAGGAAAGCCGTAGAGACTGAAGGGATAGGCATTGAACTTGTAAAAGAAATAAACGATTTAAAAAAAGCAATTCCTTGTCCCTTTGAATCCTTAACAGTACCTATTATCTCTGGAGCTACTGTGTGTTTTAATGCCCATCCAGAAAAGAATACATTCCTTAACAATCTTCTTGAATATGGCAAGCGAAATTATAAAAACAAAATTAAACCAAATGGCGAAGAAAAACTCCGCACGATATGGCCGAACATGACTTTATTTTTTGATGTTGGATACGCTGAAGAGCTCGACAGGAAAAGGGGATTATCTATTTTATTTGATATTTTCAATTATATTTTTTACGATCCAATTGATTTAAGTCAAGATATTGACGGGGTTCTACAGCAGTTAGCTTATCACGCTAGAAATAAACCAATGGTAAGGCAAGCAGCGGGATTAGCAGATCAAATGATCGAGGACATGATCTATCTTGCTCAAGAATACCAAATTGACGCGGCAATTTTTACAAACCACGTTGCCTGTAAAAGTTTACAACCCATAATTCAGCTACTACGCGAGGCTTTAAGGGAAGAATTAGGCATACCTTTTCTAAGCATTGACGTTGACGTGGGAGATAAACGGTTTGCTTCCTCGCATACAATAAAAACAGAAGTAGATAATTTTCTCGAAACTCTGTATTAACTTATTTTTTTATTCTTAAAATGGTCTGGTTTGAGAACAAGGGGTTCTACTTTTCCCTTCTTATACATTGGATTTTTTCCTACCATTAAAAGTAGCGCGGCTCTTAATGTGGCACCTATCGATCCGCTAAAAGATACTTTACCTGTTAACATGTACTTAAAGACTAGTTTTGTAAGACCAAAAATGTTTGCTTTCATTTGTATTACCTTACACACTATAGGAAT
>JAEORV010000376.1 GCA_016840695.1 Promethearchaeota archaeon | reverse complement strand
AATAGGAAAACAAGGTGAATATGATGGCATATAATTTAAAACTTATAGAAGCTGACGATTTAAAAGTCTTTTTGATTGGTTCTGGTGGACCAATGAATAATGATGTGAGAATTGCTCCATGCATTGCAGTTATTGCAGAGGGGGAGTATTTTCTTGTAGATGTGGGCCCGGGAACGTATCGCGTTGCAGACGTGATGAGACTTCCAGCACCACGTTTGAGTAAAATTCTCCTTACTCATTTCCACTCAGATCACATAGGTGACTTAGGAGAAGCAAACATGATGTCGTGGGCCATGGGAAGAGAAAAAGTGATTGAAATCTACGGACCAGAAGGCGTGGAAAAAGTGGTAAACGGATTCATCATGGCATACGAGCTCGATACGGGTTATAGAATTGCCCATCACGGTGCTGAAACATTACTGCCAGAAGCGAGCACGCCCATAAGCAGAACTATTAAATTCGACGATCCCGGCGAGAGAGTGGTGGTTTTTGAGAAAAATGAATTAAAAGTCTATGCTTTTGTAGTCGATCATTCTCCCGTAAAACCTGCAGTTGGTTATAGAATAGAACATAAGGGGAATGTGGTTGTAATAACGGGAGATACTGTCAAAACTGATAATTTGATTAAACACTGCAAGGATGCAGACATTCTCTTTACCGAGGCTATATCATTCGACATGTTGAATAATATGATAGAAGGATTCAAGAGAAATAACTTGACAAGGTTAGCTAAGATAATGACGGACGTCCAAGATTACCATATGCAACCTATCGATGCCGCCGAAGTTGCGAAGGAAGCAGGCATAAAAAAGCTCGTTTACGTCCACGTGACACCTGCATTACCAAATGAAGCAGTTGAGAAACGATATCTGCAAGGTGTCAGCGATATTTTCGATGGAGCAGTAATTCTAGGCAAGGATCGCATGAAATTCAGGCTAAAACCAAAACATTAAAACCGGTTGCTGTAATTCTCAAACCAGTCATAAAATATTTCGTGGTATTTGAATTCCGCGATATCGAAATTTTTTCCTACGATTAATAAGTTTCTCAAAGACTCCATAAGCATTTCATAAAAAGGTTTGTCGATAGTCTCAAATATTTTAAAGTTCTTTTCGTTATCAACAAGGGCAAATTTATAATCATCTAAGTTTATATCCTTATTTTGAAAATAATCAGAATGCTTCACGGCTAAATTAAGTTGATCCTGAACCAATGTTTTAAACGCTTTATAGTCGATTTCTTTAAAGAAAAGATTAATAAAACCGATAAGATATCCCTGCTCATCGTTAATTATTTTTTCTTGCTTCTCCACCCTTTCTACAAACAGATATTCGACTTTAGCATCAGGACCCTCGAGATTTTCCATGATAAATACAATTTATTTTACTTCTTAATAATTCTAATACATTAATTTCCATCTGAGATGCCCCATTTGAATTTCATTTTCTCAATTTTCGAAAGGAAATTTATTATCTTGACCTCTTGATCGTCTGGAATTAAGTCATTATTGAGGATGGTTAGAGCTTCTTCATATTTTTTTGAAGATTCAGCATTAAATGTATGATAAACAAGAGCATCAATCCCTGCCACTCGAGCGGATAACATTTGCAAAATTGCCATGATTGTTTTGTTTCCCCCGTATGCGCCAGTTCCCCAGTTACCCGTGTGGATGATGACATGAGGGGCATCACCAATCTGATGATATGATTCTATTCTCGCTGCTAAAAACGCTGTATAGGCGGTGTTGAATATTTCTATTATTGTTTTCAAGGAATAACTCCCTCTACCATGTTTTGGCGCTTCAATTGCAATAATATTTGAAATTGATGGAGGATTAAGAGCTTTACAGGCATTTCGAATAACGCCTTCACTTGCTCTTCTAAAATTATACCCATATAATGTGAATGGTCTTTCAACAGAAGGATTAACAGAAATTTTGACGCGTCGTTCAACTCCTCTAATGAGGATTGGAGTAGGACTTGAATCTACATTTCTAGTATAAGGAGCAAACCGCGAGTCTTCTATCTCCAATGAACACATAGCCTCTTTAATTGCTCCTAAAATGGGGTGTTCAGCCACTTGCATTTCATCTTGAGCAAAGAGAGGTCCTCCGTAATATCCAAATAACAACCTATCGGCAAAATTAACATGCCATTCTAGTGTATTTATAATGCCGAATTCAGATGGTTGGTATTGGTATGCATTTTCTTCCATTTCGTGTCGTGTTGAAAAATCCTTTGGAGAAATGACCTTCTCGGGCCAATTTATCTGGGACCAGCGCGAATACACGAGATCTCCAGAATGGTTGCAATTAAGAGGACAGGCAATTCCAGAAATTATTTGTTTGTTGTTATTATATATTTTTGGAGGAAAATCATGCATCAATTTCGCACTATTGAATTTCTTCCTTACTATTAGATTCTTATTCTCAATTTCAACTAAACTATCTTCCATGTAAAAATCAAATCTATGTATTGTTCATTAAAATTTAAGTGGATATTTTCTGTACTTGAGCATGGCGTCTCTTAGTGCAATTACATTCTCCCACGGCACATTTAGAATATTATGACTTGGTCCAGGAAAATATCCACCACCTTTTCCTGCCACCTTTATGCATTTTTTAACATCTTCTTCAACATCTTTCGGCGTTCCAAAACTCAAAATTCTTGAGGAATCCATTCCTCCTAAAAGAGCCACCTTATCTCCTAGTGTATCCTTTATATGCGCCAAATCAACACCCGCTGCTGGTTCGAGCGCTTGAATGCCGTTTAATCCCGCTTCGACCATGTCTGGCAAGAGCTTGTCAATGTACCCACAACAGTGTTGTATGATAAAGGCACCTCCTTTTTTACATGTCTGATAAATTTTTTTATAATAGGGGAGGATAAACTCGCGAAATTGCTTGAGGGAGAATATCGAACGTCCCTTCATTCCTAAATCATCAGCATATCTAATTATATCAACTCCTGCTTCACATAATCGTTTAGCAATCTCAACGTTTACTTTCGTGTATTCTGACATTACCTCGTGAATGAATTGTGGATTTTTACGCATGTAATAGACGACCCTCGCAATCGTTATTCCTTCAAATAATGCTTCGTGCATAGCAATTGCCAATCGTGCCATCGGGTATAAATAGCTTTCTAACGATTTTACATATTTCTCCCATATTTGAGGTGAATAATTGACTCTATCATTTATCAATTCGGAGGGTCTACCATATTTTTCCCAATAGGAATGTAATATCTCTGGTGTCGTGAAATATCCGTCTACATACCATTGGTACATTATATTGGTCTCG
>JAEORV010000375.1 GCA_016840695.1 Promethearchaeota archaeon | reverse complement strand
ACAAAAACAAGCTTTGCTTTTGCTACCCTTGCTAATAATATTCTTAATGGTTTGGTTTTTGGAAATATTACATTTTTCTATAATCAAAAGTTAGGTGCTGATGCCACGCTTTTAACAATAGGTTGGTTTATATTTGCGTTTTGGAATGTAATTAACGATCCAATCGCCTCTTACTTTATCGATAACACGAGGACAACAATAGGACGACGAATTCCTTATATTCGCTATGGTTCGTTTATATATGCCTTTGCATTTATTTTATGCTGGATTCCTATAGCTCCTCTCGATAATCAATTTGCTCTATTTTTGAACTTTATTTTTGTATTATTTTTCTTAGATACCATGTTTTCCATCGTGGGGTGCTGTTTCTTTTGTCTACCTGCGGAGATTGCAATTACTGCAAAGGGTCGGACTAGTTTAGGTATTTATACTTCGGTAATAGGTTTTATTAACATACTCATTGGATTTATAGTTCCAATTGTTTTATTAACAGGTCAAGAGGGCATTCCAGATATATATTATCCAGTGATAATTATTTTCGCCTTGCTTTGTGCGGTGATACTTTTTGGAACATCCTATTTCTACAAAGAAAATATGTTTGCGCAGTTACAACCCCACGAACCCTTTATCGAAGGTATTAAATTAACTTTTAAAAACAAACCTTTTTGGATCTTCATGATACCCGCATTTTTTTTGGCTATAGTACTTCCAATGTTTCAAACAGGCCTACTTTATTATGTTCAAAACACCATTGGGGGATTGGATCTCATACTACTGCTCTTTTTTCTAATTATAGGAATCGTTATAGGAATGGCATTTAATGTTAATAAAATGCCTCAAATAGGACCTAAAAAAATAATGATTATAAACCTTTCAGTAATTACAATAGCTTTCATAATTCTATTTATGATGGGTCAATTTACACTTTTTGCCTGGATTCCCGGTTTTTTTGCGGGCATTGGATTCGCAGGAGCGATGGTTTCTAATGGGGTTCTAATGGGAGATAACATCGACAACGATGAATTAATAACAGGGAAGCGTCGAGAAGCAATTTATGGTGGCGTAAATGCTATTGTTACAAAACCCTCTTTATCAATTGCAAACGGATTATTTTTATTTTTACTGGGGTCTTATGGAATATTTACTGCGTTTTTCTTAATACCTGCGATTTTTACAGGTATTAGTATCCTTGCCTTGTATTGGTATCCACTAGACGGACCTGAATGGTTGAAAAAGAAAAAATATATATTCGAATTACACGAAAAAAAAGAGCAAGAATACCTTCAAAAACTCGCAAAAGAAGGAAAATTGAAGTCTTAAAAGTAATTAGAGGCCATAATAATTAATAATGAATGCGCGAGAACGTGTGTTAAAAGCCATTAACCACGAAGAGCCTGATCGAGTGCCATTATTCAATCAAGAATCAATGCCTGGATTTAGAAAGAACTTGTACGAGTATTGGGGTGGCAAATTTAAAAAAGAATCAAAATATCGTATTTATTATAGGGATTTTAATATGGAGAAAAAATTAGGCTTTGATTGCGCATGGGGTGCCGGGGGATTACCAGTAAATCCGCCTAATGACGTTATGAAAGACAATCCTTTGCCTAAACTTGACGATCCAAACCATTATGTAGATTTTGACGGAAGAATTCACGAAAAACCAGCCATCACTACATCTGATATTGGGTGGTATTTAACGAATTATATCACGACAGAAGAAATGGCAGATCACTTCTATGATACATACTACGGTGTTGAATGGGAAGTAGTTCCCGGGTATGCTGAAAAAACAAATAGGAGACTAAAAAGATTTCCAACGGACGAATTTGTACCTTGTGCGCATTTGTTTCCGATCTTGGAACCCCTATGGGAGGGCATAGGTTTAGGATTGCTCGTCAAACTGATAAGAAAAAACAAGGCAAAGCTCAAGAAATATATCGATTTAAGAACCAAGGTAGGAGTTCAATGGGCAAAAGCCGTGGCAGAAACCGATTTTGATGTGGTCTTTTTATGCGACGATACCGCATTTAAAAACAGAACTATGATAAATCCCAAACATCATCGAGACTTAATCGTTCCTGCTTACAAAAAGATGGTTCACGAGATAAGGAAAGCGGGGAAATTTGCAATTTTTCATTCGGATGGTTTTACCGAGCCATATTTTGATGGTTTAATTGAAGCTGGTTTTCATGGAGTAGAATCGCTCGAACCGTTTGCAGGAATGGATTTAAAACATTTAAAGGAAAAATATGGAGATAAATTGTGCTTGGTTGGAAACATAGATGTTTCAGGTGTTTTGCCCTTCGGAACAAACGAAGAAGTTATAGAAGCTGTAAAGAAATGTATCAAGGACGCTGGAGAAGGGAGTGGCTATATGCTGAGTCCGTGTACTGATTTAACTAATTCCTGCAAGGTAGAAAATGTGATCACAATGATAGCGGCTGCAAAGAAATATGGCCAATATCCCTTAAACCTATAAAACCATTGTAAATGTTGTTTTTTAGTATTCTTTTCTTTTATCTAAATTTACTAATGTTGTTAGTTGAGCTTTTTCTCTTGCGAATTTAGCGCGATCCTTTCTTAATATCTTCCTAGTCATGTTATCGGTTGTTTTTAGTCGCCACTTTTCCAGTCGAGATTTCATATCATCGAGTATTTCTTGATGCGCATCATCGTCAATAAAGTTATTCATTTCGTAAGGGTCTTCGTCTAAATCGTATAGCTCGTCCATATCTCGCTCGTTCCAGACATACTTATATTGATCTTTCACGATCATGCGACCTATATGAACCGAAAAGTGTCCATTCGTTTCACACATCAAGTCTTCACGCCATTCTGCGTCATTATTCTTGCAGATTGGTAGGATACTTTGCCCGTGCACGGGATTGGTAAAAGATGTTCCCGCAGCGTCTAGAATTGTTGGTGCTACATCAATGGTGCTTACGAGTTTTTGCGATTTTTGACCCGTTGGAACTACTCCTGGAAAGCTAAGAGCCATGGGAACGCGCATCATTTCTTCAGGCATGTAAGCGTCTTTATCAAAATGCCCCCCATGACAAGCAACTGCATCGCCATGATCTGTTGTCCATATAATTATAGTATTATCAGAAAGCCCCAGTTCGTCCAAAGTGTCAAGGATGAGTCCTGCAGCTTTATCGATCAAGGTTTGTTGTGCGTAGCATAATGCTAATACTTTTTGCCATTCAGGCCAAGGTAATGGATTCGGATGAATTATCTTTCCCAATTTATGCAAGGGATAGTTCCTTTCCGATTGATATGTTTTCGGTTTGTTTTTCAGATC
>JAEORV010000374.1 GCA_016840695.1 Promethearchaeota archaeon | reverse complement strand
CTCTTTTGATGATGAGTTGTTTGTCGTTTTTAGACAGATACGCATGTCCCCATCCTTGACTGTGGTGCCCAATCATGTTATATTTTCTAAAATAGTGATATTGACACGATGCAACAAATTTTTTTAAAAAAAGTGGAGATATGCTAAAAGGTTCAGTTGAACATTTAAAAAACATTCGACACATGAAGAGTTAAAAATTTGTTGCATCGTGTCAATATCACTATTTTAGAAAATATAACATGATCGGGCACCACAGTCAAGGATGGGGACATGCGTATCTGTCTAAAAACGACAAACAACTCATCATCAAAAGAGATATCACCCCTATTTACCAGGCGGATTGGAAAAACATTTCAAAAATAAAAACGAGGTTTCTTTTAGTCCACGCCCGCAAATCACTTCCGAAAAAAAAGGCGTTGGAAGACGTTCATCCGATCAATATTCAAGAAAAATACTTGATGGTGCATAATGGAACGATTAATAGAGAATCGTTTCCTCAAACATTAGAAGATCCACGATTGGAAGAAATCAGTAATAATACAGAAATGGACACGAGAAAGTATTTATGCCTGTTAATGGATGAGTTGAAAAATGCTGATTCTGATTTAAAAAGAGCTGTTGAATCAACTTTCATGAAAATTCAATCTTCAGGCACTGCAAATGCGTTTCTTTTTAATCTTAACGAGTGTGCCATCATTAAGCGTCAACATGATTCACTTCTTGGGAGGCACTCCACTTTATTCTTGACAAGAGAAAAGAACTCGGTTTTGGTCTCTACAACTCCAATAAGTAGAAATTTGAAAGAAATTCCAAATAAATCTCTAATTCAGGTAAACCTTTCGGATTTAAGCATGAAATATTCTAAGCTAGAGATATGAAAATTTCAAAAGAGAAAATGATTACATATTTTTTCTAAATGTTTCTACTGGATCCCGGCCTCTTTCGCTTAGGAACGCAGCAGCAATCTCTCTCGGGTCTTTAGGATAAGTTATTTCCTGGTCGCGTCGGACTAAAAATATGGCGTCTTTAGGACATTTATGCACGCACACGCCACATCCTAAACATAGTTCAGGCGTGAATTTTAATTTCTTGTCTTCCTTTTTTTCTCCGACTATTTCAAGTGCTTTCATTGGACACTTTTTCACGCATAAACCACACTTAATACATTCTTCTTCGTTAATTTCTCGAATATAGTTGGATTTTTGGTGTCCAACAATGTCAGGCACATTCTTGACTTTTTCAAAAAAAAGACAGCAGCACGCACAACAATTACAGATCGTGTCCATTTTTTCCATCGAATTTGAGACACCGTGAACCAACCCCGCATCGGCAGCTCTTTTCAATATTTCAAGACACTCTTCTTTCGTGATTTCTCTTCCAATGCCGTTTTGAAGCTTAAATTTTGCCAATGTATCAAAATGAAGGCAATTTTCTGTCTCATGCTTGCAATGATCTTCACCAAAAGCAGGATCAAGTTTATGTCTCATTCGACACGCACAATGCGCAACCGAAAATACTTTAAAATTATCGACAACCTTTATTATATCCTCATATGGCATTATAGATTTTGGGTCCTCAATGGTTTGATTGATTGGAATGGTCCTTAAACCCTTGGTAGGATGTCCTATAAATTCCTCACCATAAACTTCCGTATAATATCGATTTATAAGCGGAGCCAATTTACGATTCCATTCGTCATCTTTTCCTTCCCAACCGGGCATTCTATAGTAGATGAATAAGGAATCGGCTAAAGCATAACGGGTAATTGAACTTCCTTTAATACGGAATATTAGCCCCCTGTGAGCAAGTTCTTTCACTTTTTCTTCAAATTCAGCCTTAGAAATATTTAGTCTTTCGGATAATTCTTCACTTGTATGAGGCAGGAACGGAATCTTCGATAAAAATTCTGCTTCTCCTGCTGACATTCGCATCTTAAGCAATGGAATCAGATCTGCGTGTTCTGGAAAGGTAAAAACCCACCCACTCACATGTTCAATATATTTTTTATAACTCTCTTCTGACATGATTTTCACTATTAATTCTATACAATTAAATTATTAATATCTATAAATATTTTCCACCGTAGTAAAGATAAGAGCAAGTAGTATTCTTCAAATTTTTCAATAATATGAAATAACAACATTGATATAATTCAACACTATTATGTTATTAGAAAAATTTTAAAGACTGGAAAGTCGTTATAGAATAAAAAGCAATTTTTTGAGAATAAGTATTAAAAGTGTCTGTCGATAGAAGAAAGCTTAGAGCCTTACTACAGTGGTATCTTCAAGAAACTACAGAAGATATGGTCGCGGTTCTTGTTATTAACCGGGATGGAATGGGGTTTGATGTATTAACTCGATCCAAACAAAAACACATGAGAGAAACGCTTCTTGGAAATGTAAGCTTGTTAGTGGATCTAATTCTTAAGAAAATAACGAGAGAGTTTACATATGGGTCATTTGGAGTGGGTACATTCGATACTGAGCTATATAGATATCTTTTTTGCGAAGCAGGTCCAGATTATGTTCTCGTTACCGTGTTAGATGCCCTTGCCATGGTTGATCCCATTTTTCCTTACGCGTATTTAGTTGCAGAAAAGGTTGCGCGGATTTTTGATGGTCGTCCAGTGAGTCCAGTGATTCCAAAACTCCAAATGCAGCAAGAATCCCAAACTATTGAAAGAAAAATGAATACCCTTCAGAAAATCAAGATTCATTCGGCATTATATGCATATAAACTCATTTTAGGAGGTGATGGGAGTGTTGGTAAAACGAGTATGGTTCATCGCTTCGTAGACGACGTTTTTGATACTGATTATAAACGCACGATAGGAACATCCATTACAAAAAAAGAGTGCTATTTTGATGGATTAGACTCTCAAGTCCGTTTTGTTATCTGGGATTTAGGTGGACAAGTACAATTTAAGAGAGTACGCCAATCTTATTTAGCAGAAGCAGAAGCAGGAATTTTGGTATTTGATTTGACAAGAAGAGATACCTTTGTTAATATAAAATCGTGGTATAAAGAAATAGTAGATAACTCTCCAAAAGGGATTTTTTTAATTCTTGTAGGGAACAAGTGCGATCTAGTGGATCAGAGAGTAATATCAACGGAAGAAGGCGAGGCTTTAGCGCAAGAGCTTGGATTAACATACTTGGAAACATCTGCTAAAACTGGTGAGAATGTGAACGATGCATTTAAAATGTTGGCAATTCAGATGATAAAGCGATTTGTTGAACCTGAAGTGCTAGAAGAAATTGATAAGACAGAGCTCCCTCAAGAACCAAGTGATAGTAGCAAACGTATATTAAA
>JAEORV010000373.1 GCA_016840695.1 Promethearchaeota archaeon | reverse complement strand
GCAATAAACACGTAAGCAATCGGGGCATATATTAAGTTAGTAAAGAAAAGTTCAATACCAACATTCACGCGCGAGATTAAAACTCCGATTAATGTCATGATGCTCCCCTTCACGCTTGGTTTGATAGGTCTTAATTTTTTTTTTATTCTTCCTTTCCGCTTCAGATTGCACCACCCTTTCGATAATCGGTTTGAAATAAAATATTTTTAAAATTAGTAGTAATAGTCTTAATTTTCCTTTTATTTTTTTTGATTCATTGGATAATAAGTTTTATAAGAATTATAAAATGGGCTAGCGCATTAACTTAGGATTGTCCCTATTATGATTTCTTACCTTCACCATTGTGAGAAATAATTATTTAATACCAAGAAAGTCGATAATCTTGCTTCTCATTAAAGTTGTATTTGGAGATTTCCCCGTCCACCATTCAAATGCCAAAACTCCTTGATTGACTAACATGTCCAAACCTCCTAAAGTTTTACATCCAATTTTAGCAGCATCTTTCATAAGTTTAGTTTGCAGAGGATTGTAAATCACATCAAAAACAAATAGGTCCTCGTGCAACAGTTCCTTTGAAATGGGGGATGCGTTCATTTTTGGATGCATGCCAATTGGCGTTGCGTTAATGAGAATATCTGTTTTTTGAATTTCTTCTTTTAATATTGATTTTTTACTTAGCTTTCCTTCTATATCTACTCCCATATTCTGCTTTATTTCCTGGGCAACAGTTAGAGCCGATTTTTCAACGATATCGGTTAAAACGATTTTATTAGCCTGTTGAGATAATATATAGGCTACTGATCTCGCCACACCTCCAGAACCTAAGAATAATATGTTTTTTCCAGATATTTCGCACCCAGCATCTATTAACGACTTTTTAGCGCCTCCTGCGTCGGTGTTTCTAGCTTTTAAAACACCATCATCGTTTTTTATCGTGTTGATTGCTCCCATCTTCTTGGCAATTGGATCAATCTCATCTAAATATTGAATAACATTTTCTTTATGGGGGATTGTTACGTTCATTCCTTTTATGCCAAGAGCTCTCATGCCCAAAATAGCTTTTTCTAAATTATCTGGATGAACGTCAAATGCCACATACGCGTAATCCAGACCCAATTCTTGAAGCGCAGGATTCCACATAGTCGGTGACATCGAGTGTTCTACAGGATGTCCTATTATGCAGAAAATATTCGTATGCGCTGTTAAAGAGACTTTTTTTGACATTATTTATATTCATGTATTTATTTTAAGTAAAGAATTCAGAATAGATATTAACTTTTTTGATTGAAAACACGCTTGATTGCATCAATTCGTGATTCATTTTCTAAAGAATCAATAGTACCAATAAAAATTGCTTGGTTTGGACATGCAGGAATGCATTGGGGTTGCTTGCCAATTTCAGGATCCAAGTAGTCCTCTTTTGCACCTTTACAAAGATCGCAAGAGATTGCCCATTCCAATTCAATTCTCTGGCGCGTCCCAACAACTCTTCTTTCTAAAGGAATGTAATCTCTCTCGTGAACAAAAGCACAAACCGTCATGCACGATTCGCAATCCGAGCATCTCTTCGGATTTACTACTATGACTTGAAATTCCGGCATGTATAAACATCAAAATTAAAGTTAGAACTTAAATATTAAGTATCTGGAGTTATAAAGATTCGTTTATTGCTTCTATTATCCTATCTCTGAATTTACTTGATGAGAATAGTCCATAATTTTTAATCATATCTACAATTCGTTCAGTCATCATTCCTTGACCTTCCAATTCCGTCTCTAAATATACATCCATGTTAGTGACATTTGTTGTTGGAACGAAATTGAGAGTTATAAAGGCAAATATTTTAGACCGCTTTACTTTTAATTGATATACTACCTCTTTTATACCACCTTCAAGTTCGTGCTTCTCAATTGTAGCATTCTTATTATCAAATTTAAATTGGTCAGTCTTTATAGGGTAACTCAAGAATAATTCAGAGAACTTATCAAGAAATATAGTAAAATCTGAAGGTACTCTTGTCATTACATAAAACTTCTCCTTTTTACCTGCCTCGAATGGAACAGTTTCTACAACTTCTTGAGTAGCTAACTTGCTTCCACATCCTTCGCAATATTCTGCACCTAATGCGTTATCTTTCCCACAATTAGGACACGACAAACCTTGAGGTGCTGCTTCGGATATTACATCAGGTTCTATTGTTGGTTGAACAACTGCCATCGATTTTTGTTGATAGGTTGGTTCCGCAGTGCTCACCTGAGTCTTTTGCCAATATAAAACAAAAAGATGGTAAAAACGCATCATTAGATTATATACCTTTGATCCAACAATTAATCTCCCACGATATTCATCTCCCATATAAGAACCGGGATAGAATTTCTTTTTTCTACCATCTACCAAATAACATCTAACATGGAAATTTACCCTTGGTCCCGTTTTGGTGTCAATTTTTTCTACATCCGTCCAAGGAATATAGGTTGGCTTGCCCACATACTTCTTACAATACAATCCCTTAGGACCTATCACTACAAAAGCTTTACTTAACGACCTCACTAATAAGAGTATCAAGACAAATGCAATAGTTGCACCTGTTATGGCTAAGATAATGTTTCCTACATAAGTTAATATAATAGCATATGTGAGTACTGTTACTAATAGCTCGCCACCAACCAACCAACAATATAAACCTCTCGGATTGCGTTTTAGCACGAAGATTCTTTTATTAGCAATTAGGGCTTTTAACTCATCTTCTTGCAATGTAAAATCGTAGCTGTAATCGTCTTTATCGGAGTTTTTTAAAGCATTCTTTAAATTTTCCATCTCAAACCTCTTCATTATTATTTTAGTAAAAAAAATTTCTTACATAAATATCAAAATATTTATTTATAAGTTTATAGTACCAAAGCATCCATAAAAAATCAAAAAACATTTAAGAATCGTAGTATAATTAAACTACAATACTTTTCTTGATTTTCGTGATATGAGATCATGTCGAAAAATTCAATTGCGCTCATCGGTTTCATGGCAACTGGAAAAACTACAGTGGGAAAAGAATTGGTGAAAGAACTCGGAAAGGAATTTCGACTCGTTGAAATGGACGATATGATCGTTGAAGACGCTGGAAAATCGATTCCCGAGATATTTTCTGAAGATGGCGAGATAAGATTCCGAGAATACGAGATTGCTGCGTGTAAAAAAGCGTCAAAATACAATAATGTTATCATATCGTGTGGCGGGGGCTGCGTTTTAAACAAGATTAATATCGATTACTTGAAGCAGAATTGTCACATCGTTTTACTCCAGACGTCCGCGGAAGAGATTTACGAAAGAT
>JAEORV010000372.1 GCA_016840695.1 Promethearchaeota archaeon | reverse complement strand
GATATCCTTCCCGATTTCAATTTTAATGGCTCTTTAAAAAATCCAATGATGTTATTTTTTATAATGAAATCGTAAAATTTCTCCCTATCCCACATGATTAAAGTTTAATATTATTCTTTTAATGTTAAATATTCTTTTCTTGCCTTAGCGTAGTCTTCTCCGCTAATTGTTCCCGCCATGAATTGTTTTTCCTTTTCCTGCATTATTTTTCTTTTTTTGGCTAATTCTTTCCTTCTATCAGCCTTTAGAAAGTTATTGGAAATTTCTTGAGTGATTTTCACGATACTCTTGTTTTTTGATTTTGATAAATTGTCTAAATATGGCTTGATTGGTCTCGCCATATCAACATTTTTTTTTGAGATTTCTTTAATTCTCTCAAGAGCTGAAATTGTTTCTTCCTCGTTCTCACCTTCTAATACAGAAATTAAACGTGGAATGGCTACATCTTTTAGAATTTCATCTAAATATGCGGAAATTTCTTTTTTTACTGAAGTATCATTGTATTTCTCGAGTTGCTTCTCTCTAATATACTCAATAAAAATCAGGGGTAATTCGACTGACCATTCTTCCATGTTTTTTTTATCAACTAATTGAATTATTCCACCGCCTTTTTTATGAAAGATTCTCATATCCAGTCACCCGTTGATAATTTTTCAGGTAAGTATTGATCCGTTAAGAACTCAAATCCGTGAGATGATAACGCTTGTATTTCTGCTTTTATATTCATTTTAAGAGCGAGCTTTAAATCTGTTTCCCATTTTTTATTTTTTTTCACAAAATCTTCATTTAATAGATCTTTTATTCTTTTAATATCAACCTTTTCTAATTTTAACCTTGCTACATCTGGAATTTTATATTTATCTAAATCTCTTGTTAGGACTCCCAGTAATTTTATGTTTGGTGTTGCTAGAAAAGGTGATTCGTAGCTTAGACGTTTTGAACCTCGCAAGTAAACCGAATGAATATAATGACCATATGGATCGCTATCTACTAAGCTAAAAACTGGAAGGTTTAATTCCTTGCTTAACCGCTTTAAAAACATTCTTACAGCTACATTTCCAACGCCTTGAGCAGTTAAAAGAATGCAAGGGTATTTTCTCCAGAATCTAGCCTCAGCTAAGCGCATCATTGCAGCATCTTTTTCGATTACTAAAATAAATTCTGCATCGGATTCTAGAATCTCAATGTTGTCGAGCATTGGAGAAATAGTCCATCCACCGCTGCCTAAACCTTCTAGATCGATGATATCGTTTCGATCTCGAATTCTTAATCTTCCCACACATGTACCTTTTGGAGCAGCGACTACATGAGTTGAATTTCGAGTAGTGTACAACATTGTAGCGGCATCCTCAATACTTTTATCGCTAGTTTTTTGTTCAGTAAATAGCTTCACATCGGTATAAAACACTTCTCTTTTCGTTGCGTGGATGTCTTTCACCAATAACTCGTTAATTATTTCGAGTACCCTCATTAATCTTGTTATGTCAGCTACACTCGTTAATGAATGAAATTGTTTTTCAATTATCTGCTTTCCTAGAAGGAGTAAATCATTTTCTTCGTCCCAAATTATATTCGAGCTTGATCTTGAAGGTAAAAGAATCGAAGGTTTTCCTGTATTGTATATCCTTTCAATTATATCATCAACTAAGTTATATACTCGCTCTAATGTGTTTTTTCTGTTTAAATCATCAATCTTAATGGTGTCTTCTGGAAGGGGAATTTCTCTTTTTTCGCTACCCTTCTCTATATAATCGTTAAAGAGATCTTTAGCAGCCTTCAAATCCCAATTTTTTTTTTGTTGTTTTTTTGCCATAATCAATTCACTTAAATTTTACGGTAACCTCCAATATTTCTTTCCTTTTTTCACATCAACAAGAACTTGCTCCTTACGTTCTAATTCTTTTAATTTTATTTGCAAGAATCGGGCATCCATCATATCCTTAATTTTCATTTTCCAAATGAGATCTTTAATTGTTTGCCAATCATTGGATAGACTGTTTATGATTTTTTCAGTTGTTATGATTGGTAATTGGGTTTGTTTTAATTCAGGAACAGGAGGTTTGGTTTTTAAGGGGACAGGTTTTGTTGTAGCTTTACTAACTACTTTTCCCTTTGCTGCCTTTACAAGTTCTCTTTTCTCCTTGATAGTTCCGGGGGCAACAGGTTTAACTTTTTCTGGTTTTACAATTGTAACTTCTTCTTTTACTTTCTTTTCAGTAATTAATTCTTGCGATTCATTAATTATTTTAATTAGATCTGCCTTGGTTATTTTAGAAGTTATGTCAATGCCCTCCTTTTTACAATAATTTCTCAACTTGGCAACCGTCCAACTATCAAGATTTGTAAGATCAATTTTTTCTTCTTTTAATTCTACTTCTTCAACAATTATTTCCTTCTCAGGTTGAATCACTTCACGCTTAACAATTTCTTCTTTTATTGTAGCTATATCAATAGGTTTTGCAGGTTCTATTTTTGTAGGTTCTGGGCGAACAGTAACTTGAGGTACTTTTTTTCCTATAGCCTCCTTCATCATATCTTCTAAATCTTTTTGATTTACTTTTTCTTTAAATTTTCCTCCATGGGAAGCAATATTATATACACTTTTAGTAAATAAAGGGATATATTTTTCTATTAAACTCGCCCTTTTCTCATTTTTATGAAAGGAGGCTTTCCTATTTATGTATATTCTTAATTTTCTACCAATTGATTCTAGACAGTACTTTATCTCTTTTATTAACTCCTCATCGTCAGCCAAGGCATTTTTCGATTGAGACTTAAACATTAAATGGACATATGGCCCAGAAACATTTACGAGTAATTTTATTGGTCCTTTAGGAAGATTGTTATCGTAGGTTTCTAATTTATAATTTTTCCATTTAACTGATTGAACAGCTTTTGTGATGGCACAATCCGCACTATCTCTTAATTTAGGGGTTCTATTAACAAATCTTGATAGAACGTCCCTGGAACGTTTAGGAACTTCAAGTTTTTTAGAATATGCTAAAACTGCTTCAACAACATAAGCTAAACCTTTTCCGCTTGTTGGATCTCTAGTTTCTGCGGCTATAAAATCGTCGTCTTTTGAGAAGTTAGTTAAAAAATATTCAGTAACTTCTTGATATTTTTCTGGTTGAATTTCCTCGGGAACGACAAGTAACTGACTAGTTATTTGTTGTGCGTTTTCTGTTTCTGGGGAAGTATCGATATGGGCCAAGATTCTTGAATTTAGGTCGTAAATCTCTTCGGGATAAGGTCTAATATGGTCTAATAATCCTTCATCAACAGTCAAATCTTCTTTTATAATAAGTTCTTTTTTAATTTTGCTTAAAATAGTGGAAGTTTGACT
>JAEORV010000371.1 GCA_016840695.1 Promethearchaeota archaeon | reverse complement strand
AAAAAGTAATAATAAAAAAAAAAGAATAATTATTTAGCGATTCATGAAGATTTTTTTATCGTCTTTGAATTTTTTTCGTCGGATTCCAGTGTTTCGCTCCTTAATTGAATAGCAATCGTAATTCCACTACCGATTGAACCTCCTAAAGCACCAAATAAGGCTCCAAGTAGAAATACTAGTATGACAATGGCCCATCCATATCCTGTATCGCCAAAAATCAATCCTGCAAATTGATCAATATTAGTATACGCGTTTCGAGTTACCATTGCATAGATCATATATAGTAACCATACAATAGAAACTCCAATTGCTCCACTGTAAATACCTCGCTTCATTTTTTTATTAAACAATCCGGGAATTATTCCAGCTATCAATATGAATTGCCAATATTCCATGTATGTTAAGAAATACGCAATTATCATGGCAGTTATGATCGATATGTAGAAAATTATGACTTCTGGCTCAGTTTCGGAACCTCTGTTGCGTATTTTCATTATCGTTTGCCACCCCTCTTCTTTAGTTTTGATATAAGATCACCTTTCTTAATGCCCCATAGTCCAATTATACCAATAATTCCAATTACCGAACATATGAGTAACACATTAACCACCTGATAAAACCTTGTCATGTTCTTAACATTGGTAAAGAGAATTTGAGATTCTATATGACTCGTAGGAAATTCGCTTATATCATCGTAGAAGTATTGATTATGGTATTTTCCCTGCAAGAACAGCTCTTCTAATTGATCGGAATAATGTATAGAGCTTGAAATACCTCGTTGTCCAGAAGGTATCACGCTTATAGAATTTTTCATATCGCTCAAGTCCACTATCAACCTTTCTGATGCACCACCATGAGCTTCCCCGACTCCATTTCTAATATTCACTCCAGAAGGAGTTACCGTATATCCAGATCCATCACCCGCAAATGGTCCAATGTTTAACGATTCAAGTTGAGGTATGAGGTGTTCAAACGAGAGTTTATGAACATCGCCCCATTTCCATGCAGTTACATCACTAGTTCCATAGAAATCTACAAGATCATCAACTGTATCGTTTAAAGCCTTGATGATTATTGTATCACGATCTTCGGGTGTAGCTGTATTAATATCGTTAAACCATAGTGAAGATGCGTTATCTCTTGTTAATTGCTCTAGTACATTTATGGCAGGTTTTCTCGAAGTTGTAAAGAAATCAAATTCATCGTCAAACGTGTAATCATAGTAAAAATCTCGCCACTTTCGGTAGATTGTTGGAGCTGCTAAATCCTTGTCCATATCGTAGTCCCAATTTTTCAGTTGAGTTATCATGTTACTAACGATCGTTGGAATCGAAGCGCCAAAAAAATTCTCGGTTGCGTTTATGAAATACGGCACGAAAGCTCTTGCGACAGTCGATTTTATATCCAATTGAATTTCTTTCATCTTTTCTATTCCGACCGTGCCATCTGGAGAATTGTTGAGCAGTTCATTAATCCTTCGAGCGCGGTATCCGTTAGCCCAATTGTTTTGCAAGTGATATTTCGTATAATCGGGTCCTACAGCTTTTTGATTTGCAGAGACCAAATAGCTTTGCTGTGGATTTAGTGAATATGGTAATTCTTGGAAGGGAATATAACCCATCCATTCTCCTTCGCCGTTTGAACCGTTATATGGCATTGATCCGTTACCAAAATGCCAAGATGGAATATTGGTATCGTCTCTAATTGGAACCAAACCAGTCGGTCGAATCGAAATATTACCTAGAACATCAGCATACACTATGTTTTGGGCAGGAGTATCCCAGTTGACTACGGATTCGTTAAATTCCACCCAATTTTTAGCCATATTCATTCCAATTGAGGCTTTTACTATTTGCGAGATGTTATTTGCCGTCCATCTGGAAGCAATAACATAACCAGTTAAATTACTAGGGATTTCAGATTCGTCAAAGAAAGGTGATAACACTGGCCCATGGATCGTTTCTCTTACTGTAAATGTGTGCGCACCAGCATTCTTCACATTCAAATTATAAGTCCTCGTTTCGTATTCAACCATAGATCCATTGTAATTGTAATGAGTCTGATTACCAAGATAATAGTACCAATCAATGACATCATATCCAGTATTCGTAAAACCCCAAGCTAAGTAGTCATTATGACCTGCTATGGCTAAAGGAATACCCGCGAGTGTGAATCCATAAACGTCCATACCGATACTTCTAACTACGATATGTGCCTCATACCATATCCCCGGTATCATCCATTGAAGATGCATGTCGTTACATAGGATAGGCTTACCCGTGCTGCTTTTATTCCCGTCTACAACCCAATTATTTGAGCCAATGATGTTTAGATCTTGTAGTTCTTTTAGTTCTTTTTGGAAAGGAATATTCTGCACATCAGCTAAAAATTGAGTTATCGCTTCGATTATCGCAGTGCTCGTGCTCATGCGGGGAACTCCACTTTCATATGGAAGCGCAGAACTATCGTTATACTCCCCATAATTCGGGCATATTGGTACTTGTCCGTAGGTAGAGGTGAATAATTCTGTATAATTACTGGCTCCTAAACCAAATAGATTAATCATACGGTCAAGGTCATAAGATTCGAAAGTGAGACCAAATTGAAGGTACTTAAAGAAGCATAACGAATCTAATAAAGTCCACTCTGTCGGTTTAAATCCTAGAATTGAATATTCTATTGGCCATTCATTCGTGTGAGTATCGATGTATAGATTTACCCCTTCAATATAGCTTAAAAAGGCGTCTAAATATTCAAATTCTCCATTTGAGTTCCATTCATACATTTTTTCGATTGTTTTTTGAGCCCAATATTCCATGCCTACTGCGAGATTATATTTATCGCTCTCTAGAAAGGAATCTCCGACGACTTCAGAAAGCTTTCCTCGAACCATTCTCCTAAGCATGTCCATCTGAAATAACCTATCTTGGGCGTGAACATACCCAAAAGCAAAAGTAGCATCCTCTAAGGTGTCTCCATAAATATGCGGAACTCCCCATTCGTCTCGATAAACAGTAACGGAACCACTAAGTCCAGGTACATATACTTCTTCGTAGACTGGTACTTCTCCTGGAGAGCGCCATAATCCAGTTCCGGGAAAAAGAATATTTCCTAATGGCGCAACGATGCTTATCAAGGGAATCGAAAAGATCGTCATTGAAATAATTGTAAGCACTATCGCTGTAGATAATTGAATTACATTTTTTTTTTCAGTTTTTCTCATTTTACATCTAATTGTTTTTTTTTTGATTTCGATAGTTTAAAACAATTTATAAGTATGATGTGCATCTATAAAAACATTTTTTTTATCCCATTATTAATGAAAATCTTATTAACATTAAGGTTAAATTTTAAT
>JAEORV010000370.1 GCA_016840695.1 Promethearchaeota archaeon | reverse complement strand
AAAAAAGAAAAAAAGGTTGAAAAAATAAATGAGTAGAAATATAGGCATACCTGGAGTAAATCCTCCGAAAACAGCGGAAACATGCCATGATAATTATTGCCCGTTTCATGGTACTACGAGAATTAGGGGGAAAATCACGAAAGGTGTCGTAGTAAGTAAAAAATCAAGAAATTCTGTCATTATAAGACAAGATTATGTTCAATTTATTAAGAAATATCAAAGATATGAACGTCGTAACTCGCGATTAGCTTGTCACTTACCAGAGTGTTTGAGTCATGATATTGAACTTGGTGATCTAGTAATAGTTGGAGAATCTCGGAAAATCGCGAAGACGAAAGCATTCATCGTTTTAGATAAAATAAAGAGTGGAGGGGCGGCGTAAATGGGAACGCGACGAAAATCAGGGAAAAAAGTAACTACCAACTCAAGAACATCGTATGGGGTGCAAAATGGTACGAGACTCCTCATTGCTGATAATAGTGGGGCAAAAATAGCGCAAATTATAAATGTAGACCATTATAAAGGCCGTCAGAGAAGATTGCCAAAAGCCACGGTCGGTTCTGTTGTAACAGTAACCATTAAAAAAGGTAAACCTGAATTACGTGGGAACATATTAAAATGCGTCGTCGTAAGACAAAAAAGAATTTTTCGTCGTATTGATGGAACTCGATTATGCTTTGAAGATAATGCGGGAGTCATCATTTCAAAAGAAGGAGAGCCAAAAGGAACTGAAATTAGAGGGCCAATTGCAAGAGAAGCGGCAGAATCGTTCCCAAGGCTAGCAAGTATTAGTAGTTTGATTATATAAGAGGTATTTATCATGAAAGTAGCGTCTAAAAAACCAGACAAGCAGAGGAAAGCATTTTACAACTCGAAAAATCATCAACGGTCGAGCTTGATGTCCACCAGGGTGGCAGATTTCCTTGCCGAAGAATATGGTGTTCAGAGATTGCCATTGAGGGTAGGAGATTCAGTAAGGGTCACGAAAGGTGAGTTCCAAGATTTTGAAGGAGAAGTATTGGAAATAAATCGCAAGACTCGTAGGGTCAAAATAAAAGAAGTAACATTTGAGAAAACGGATGGTACTACTTTCTATCCAATGATTGATTGCAGTAATTTAATTATTACAAAATTTTACAAGGAGAAAAAGATGGATGCTTGGCGTGGTCAAATGATTGAAAGAAAAGCATTTGGAACTTTCGACGAAGAATTAATTGCACCAAAAAAGGATAAGGGAAAAGGAGGCGAATAAAATGGCGAGACATGGTGGAAAGAAGACGTTAAAAAGGTTGAATACTCCTGCTTACATGCAGATTAAAAGAAAACACGGGAAATTTTTCGTAAAACCCTCACCAGGACCTCATCCAAGTAGGTTTTGCCTACCCCTATTACACATTGTAAGAGATCTCCTTAAGATTGTCGATACTAATAGAGAAGCAAAAAAACTCATAGGATTAGGGTATTTTAAAGTGGATCAAAAAGTTGTTCGCGATAAAACATACCCAGTTGGCTTAATGGATGTCTTTTCTATTGATAAAATGAATAAGCACTATAGAGTTCTTCCCGATTCACACCACGGATTAATCCTGCAAGAAATCCCCGAGGCGGATAACGATTTTAAACTATGTAGGATAAACCAAAAGACAACCATCAAAGGGGGTCACGTTCAATTAAATCTACATGATGGAAGAAATATCTTAATAAATGTAAAGGATCCAAGAAATCCAAAAGAAGCTAAAGGTTTCTCGAGGATGGACGTGTTAAAAATTTCTCTACCAGAACAAGAAATTATGAAAACTTTTAAATTTAAAGAAGGAAATATGGCGCTTATCGCAGATGGTAAAAACATTGGTCAAGTAGGAAAAATTATATCAATAGTTAAAATTTTTGGACCAAAAGCTTCAACCGTGTCAATAGAACACGATGGTTCTCACACGGAAACTCTCTATGACTATACTTTCATTGTTGGAGAAAATGAATCAGAAATAAAGATAGGATCAAGTGAATAAGATGGCAAGGAAGAAAAAGAAAGATACAACGGAACTCGAAAAGGCTTTCGAAAAGAAATGGGAAAATCCCATGAAACGCCCTTTCCTTGAAAAAATAGTTCTTAATATTGGAGTTGGATCTGGAGGGGAGGAATTGGAGAGAGCCGCAACCGTATTAGAATCAATAACAGAAAGAAAAGCAGTAAAAACCAACTCGAAAATAAATGTGAAAGAGTTTAATCTGCGCAAGGGAAGACCTATAGGAACGAAAGTAACTGTTCGCGGTATAGATGCAGAAAAATTATTAAAAAGACTGCTAATTGTAAATAACAATCGAATGAAACGATCTTCCTTTGATAATTATGGAAATTTTGGTTTTGGAATAACTGAACATATCACCATTCCTGGAATTGAATACGATAATATTTTAGGAATTTGGGGCCTTGATGTTGTAGGGAGAATTATTCGTCCAGGATTTAGAATCAAAACTCGAAAACAACCAAAACGAGCTAAAATCCCAAAACATCATTATGTATCTCGAACTGAAGCACAATATTTCTTAAAGAAAAATTTTGGAGCAAATATAGTAGAACGATTAGAATTAGAATTTTTTTAACATGAAATGAGGAAAAAATATGCCAGCATCACAAACTTCATCAGGGAAAGGAAAAAGAGAATGTAGAAGATGTCATACGCACAGAGGTATTATCCGAAGATACGGATTGAACATCTGCAGGCGTTGCTTTTACGAGATTGGGGGAGATATTGGATTTAAAAGATATGAATAAAGAAAAAAAAGAGAGAAAGAGAGTGAAAAAATCATGGTTAACACATTAGCAGACGCATGTAACATGCTAAAGAACGCAGAATTCGCGCGCAAGAAGACTGTAGTCATAACGCCAGCATCAAAATTACTCCAAAGAATCTTGAGAATCTTCCAAGCAAACGCTTATATCGGAGAATTTGAAAGATATGACGATGGTAGGCAAGGGAAGTTTAAAATATCTTTACTCGGAAAAATTAACGAATGTAAGGCTTTAATGAGATTAAATTATAAAGTATCCCAATTTGAAGCACTCGAGCGTCGCCTTTTACCAGCTCCTGGTTTAGGATTAATTTTATTGACAACTAATGAGGGAATCTGTACCATGCAGGAAGCCGAAGAAAAAGGAATCGGTGGCATGGCTTTATGTTATATTTATTAAATAAAATGTGAGAAAAAAATGGTTAAAACAGCATTTTTCGAGGAAATACTTGAAATTCCTCAGGATGTGGAAGTCACAGTGGACGAGGAGCACCATTTTGTCGTTAAAGGACCGAATGGAAGTGTATCAAAAGACTTCAGTCATATAAGAGGAATTAAAATCTATAAAGAA
>JAEORV010000369.1 GCA_016840695.1 Promethearchaeota archaeon | reverse complement strand
CGTGTGGTGTTTCATATTGGGACGTTCAAAAAGAAGATACCGCTAAGCAGCTATTTAAACGAGCGGATGCGGCCTTGTACTTAGCGAAAAATAATGGGAAAAACCGCGTGTATTCAGAAGCGGATTTATCTCAGTCATCATAATTTAGAATGAATTTTGAGTTAAAACAGCTTAAAAGGTTGTTTCAGACCATTTTCTATCTGGAACAACTCCAAAAGCTGTTTTTTTATATTTTTAGAATAGAAAACGCTTTCAAAATCTTCTATCTTTTCATAAAATAAAATCGAAAGGAGAGGGGATTTTTGTGGGAAAACATCGAAAAAAAGATACTGAAATGATACACGGAATGAAAAAAGGGGAAGATGCTTATCGGAGTTTAACGCCACCAATCTATCAAACGTCAACGTTTGTTTTTGATTCGGCCGAACAAGGTCAAAATCGTTTCAGCGGTGACGAGGGTGGTTACATTTACTCTCGACTTTCGAACCCAACCGTTCGAGAATTAGAGGAAAGAATAGCTTTAATTGAAGAAGGAGAAGAAGCGCTTGCGTTCAGCTCTGGCATGGGAGCAGTATCAGCTATTTTAACGACTTTAACCAAAACCGGAGATCACATTGTATGTTCAAAAGGTGTATATGGTTGTACGTATGGGTTTTTGAAGATGATGAAAGAAAAGTATAGGGTCGATTTTTCATTTCATAATTTGTCCAATCAAGAGATGATAGAGGAGGCAATTCAGCCTAATACATCTTGTATATATGTAGAAACCCCTATAAACCCAACAATGGAAATCATTGATTTAGAATTGGTTGTAAAAGTGGCAAAATCGCATGGTATTACTGTTGTTGTCGATAATACATTTAGCTCACCATATCTTCAAAATCCACTATCTGTCGGATGTGATGTCGTTATTCATAGTGCGACTAAATATATCGGTGGTCATGGTGATGTTATTGCAGGAGTCGCCGTTGGAAATAAAGAATTGATGAATCTCGTTGCGATGAAAGCAAGAAAGGACATCGGTGCTAGTCTTTCCCCTTTTGATGCTTGGTTACTATTACGGGGAATTAAAACATTGGCGATACGAATGGATCGGCACTCTGAGCATGCATTAAAAATTGCAGAAATGCTCGAACGCCACCCAGCTGTTGAGGAGGTCTATTATCCATTTTTGCCGTCGCATCCCCAATATGAATTAGCGAAAAAGCAAATGAGAAAAGGTGGAGGTCTCATCACTTTTAAGTTAAAAGGTGCTGATAAGGAAGAAACACAGAAATTTATGAATCGGTTAAAACTAATTCAAATTGCTGTCAGCCTTGGAGATGCTGAATCGCTAATACAACATCCAGCAACAATGACACATGCTGTTGTCGATGAAGAAGAAAGAATAAAGATGGGAATTACAGATAACATGGTTCGCTTGTCAGTCGGTCTTGAAGCATGGGAAGATATTTGGAATGATTTAGATCAGGCTTTACAATAAAGAAAAGTGGAGCTGAAGCTGGACAGATTTTCATTTCGATTGAGTCTTCAACCGAAATAAAATTAAGAATGAGGCTGTACCTTTTAGGCAGCCTCGGTTCCTCATTTTATTGTTACAGAAAGTTTAAGTTCAATAAAGTGTTAAAGTATTCTCTTTACCGTTTTTTGGGTGTCTAGCTCCAATCGCCATCAGCTCGGGTCGCTTCGGCCCTGCTGTGGCGACGAAAGCCTCCTCGCAGGTCCTCCAGCGCCCTTCGCCTAAGGACTTGCGCTTTGTGCTTTTTCTGTGAAAATAAAAATTACCTATGAGCTGAATGAGCAATCATGATAGGTAGATGGTAGAAAGAAAAAACCCCGGGGAGAATAAATTTTCATGTCCGGGGTGTGAGTGTAAAATCATGTATGTTTCTTATAAAAATTCTATTAGAGCTTGAACGAATTGCTCTAAATATTCCTGGTCTGTTTCATCAAATCGATTGAGAATTGGGCTGTCGATATCTAAAACGCCGATTAATTGGTTGTTTTTAATAATCGGAACGACGATTTCAGATTGAGAAGCTGCATCACAAGCGATATGTCCTGGGAATTCATGAACATTTGCTACGCGTTCTGTTTTCATTTTTTCTGCTGCTGTTCCACAAACGCCCTTTCCAAGTGGAATGCGCACGCATGCAGGTAGCCCTTGGAATGGACCGAGGACTAATTCTTCTTTCTCCACATCATTTAGATAAAACCCAACCCAATTAACGTTTTCAAGAAATTGATTTAAAAGGGCTGAAGCGTTTGCTAAATTAGCTGTCTGATTAGTTTCTCCATGCAGTAATGCCTTCAATTGTTTAATGACGAGATTGTAATTTTCTTCCTTCGTACCAGTGTAACTTTCTACATGAAACATCGTATCTCCTCACATTTCTACAAAATTTTCTAATTGTATAACGGATAATGTCGACAAATTTATAAAGGTGTTTTATGAAGGAATATGGAAGTAAAACATATACCTTCATGCGAAAGGAGTGAAAAAGTTGTCTAGTAACTCCAGTCTAACGAAAGAGAAAATTATCGACGCCGCTATTGCCTTGTTTAATACAAAAGGTTATTCAGGTACTTCTGTCCGTGAAATCTCCCAAAAAGCCAATGTGAATGTTGCTCATATTTCATACTACTTTAACAGCAAAGGTGGCTTATTAGAATTTTTAGTTTCGCAATTTTATGAAGGTTATTTAGCCAAAATTGATTTAGATAAATGGCAACAAACTCCATCAAGTGCAAAAGAAATATTAAATCAAATGATTTGGGATATTCTACTATATCAACATAAAAATCGTCAACTAACCCGATTTGTTTACAGAGAAATAACGCTTGATACCGTTCTGATTCGAGAAGTGATGACGACATATTTAGCAAAAGAAAAGTATTTATTCCGGAATATATTAGAACGAGGGAAAACGGAAGGAGAGTTCCTTCCTGTCGCATTTCCTCATATGTTTGTACAGTTAAAAGGCATGCTTATGATGCCGTTTTTGCAAGGGCAATATTTGTCAGAGGTTCTTCACCTACAAGTTCATGATGAATACTTTGTGAAACAGTACTATCACGATATCAAAAATTGGTTAGATCATTTTCTGTATAAACAAACAGTGGAAAAAGTTGCGTTATAAAAGTGACGACACGTGATGATAATCGATTCCAACATCCTTCGCGGTATGGGCATCTGATCCATATACGAGAGGGATGTTTTCCTTTTTTGCCATTTCAATAATAGAAATAGGCGGGTATGTCTCCTTGCAATTCTCTTTACGCAAACCAGCAACATTAACATCCAACTCGATATGATTTCGTTTTATTGCTTGAAAAATCGTATTGTAAGGTACTTCGTAGGATGCAGGCTGAGGGAATAATCTTTGG
>JAEORV010000368.1 GCA_016840695.1 Promethearchaeota archaeon | reverse complement strand
GGTTAAATTATCTTTTTTAAATTTCCCCCGAACCAAGGTAAATCTCTCATTAATAGGTATCGTGTTTTCTCCAATAACGATTTCAAAATTTTTTGGTGATATTTTATAGTCACTCCTTTTCCTTGAATTTTTTTATATGTTTCTTGTATTCTTTCTCTGCTTTGTGCTTTCTTTCTCGAATCATGTCTAAAGGATCAGTATCTTCGTCTTTCTGAATCAAGTATTCTTGGTCGAAGCTTTTTTTAAGTTGTGATTTGTATACTTCTATTTTTTCTGCTACGTCTTCGCTTATTTCAATATCTTTTGTTGGTAGACTTTTCAGATCTGACAATTTTTCTCTTCTTTGTTTACGCCTTCTTCTCTCAAATTCTTCGCTTGATAATTTAATGTAATCTTGGTAAGCACTTGACCGAAATTGTTCGTCTTGTTTTTTTTTTAATTCATCTAATTCTTCTCTTTCCTTAATTTTTTCGATAATCTTTCTTTTAGATTTCAATTCCTCTTTTGATAATTGGCTTTCTTTTTCCAGTAGATATTGTTCAAATGTATGTTCTTCTTTAAAAAATGATTGTTTATATTCTTCTATAAAGCTTGGATCAATATGTTCGGGAATTTTATTTAATTCGAAGGTGAGTCTCTCTTCCATCAATGCATTATAAAATTCCTTGATTTTATTAATAGATGATAAAAATAAAGAGTTTTTTTTTAAAGAATTTAATAGTTGAATCCATTGATTCAATGACAAAGAGGAAATGAACGAGGACTGATCAATTACTTTACTTATTTTTTTGCTTTCAATTAGAAATAATCCTAGTATCCTTGTAGAATTTTCTGAAAGGTTAAGATGTTTCAAGGATTCTTTAAAGGATTCCTTGTACTTTTTTATCAAATTATCCTGTAAAAAGAGAAATTGTGCGATATTGCCATTTGAGATCTTTAGCAGGTTTTCTTTAATTTCATTTAAAATCCCTGCCAATTCATGAATTTGTTTGAGTAATTCTTCATTGTAAGAATAATTTTCGATGGAATTTTTATTATCCATGAATTCTTGGTAAACATTATCTAGTTGATTGACTTTTCCTTGCAATCCTTCGATTGGATTCGTGAATTCCTTGATTTTCTCAAGGTCGAATTTATTTATTTCCATCGTGGTTATCCTTTTATAATAAATTATAGATACTTTATATTTCAGGTGGCATTGAGAGGTCTGATCCTGAGTCCTTTGTACGATTAATGTCTGGTTGAGAACTACTGAGAAAATCTTGTCTTCCCACATGAATGGCAGTACCGCCCACGAGTTTTAGTGATTTGTAAAAGATATCATAAGTTAATAATTCCGTGGTAAACGTTTTAAACAAAGCAACTCTCGTACCTCTTTCAATATCAGACCCGGAATATCCAATTGTTAACTGTAATATTCCATTTATGCCTTTTTCCGCTAGTTCTTTACGAAAAACGGCACCATCAAATTCAGTAATTTCCCGCCCGATTTTTTTTTTCAATTCCTTTGAGATCGTTTGGAAAATCTTTAATTCATCGTTTAAACCGCTTATAATTGAATCGTCAACGCCTATTTGAGCCTCTTTCATTTTATTGAGAAATGATTCAATGATTAACTTTCTCAGGTTATAATCGGGAAAATCAAATTTTAAATGAAAGGTAAAACGACGCCAGATAGCCGAATCCAGTTGGTGTTGGTGATTGGTTGCTCCAAAAATTGCCAGAGGAATGGCATCATAGTTGACCTTGTCAATAACTTGTAGGAAAGAAATTACAGCTCTTTTAATTTCTCCTACTTCATGAATGTTTGATCTTTCAGATCCAATAGCATCTATCTCGTCAAAAAATAACAGAAAAGAACCGTTTTCATTTGCTATATCTGCTGCTAATTCCACAACATTTCTAATATTTTTAATAGTATCGCCTAATAATGGTGAAACTAGCCTATCGGATTCAACAACGCAAATGGGTATACCATATAGTTTTGAAAAAGCTCTTGTTAAAGAGGTTTTTCCCGTACCAGGAGGCCCATATAGAAGAACAGTTAGATTTGGAGTTAGTTTTGATTTCTTTAATTTTTCTACAATTGTTTCGTATTTTTTTAGTGCACCGAAAAAATCTTCTAACCTTTCTTTTATTTCTTCATTTCCTATTATATCATCAATAGATTCTTTTATGTCATCAGGTAAATATACAGCACCATACTTACCAAGACGTTCCTTTATTTCATCATCAGAGTACATAATTTTTTACCATTTGTTTTTTATTTTTTTGCTTTATCTTTATCGATTTTTTCACATTCATCCGCAACTTCTAATATTAATACCTTCAGGTTGTCAATTTGAGATCCGATGAAATTAAAAATTTCCTTTCGATATTGCGGTGAGTCTCTTATTTTCATTTTATCTATACCTAAATAATTTGGAAAGCATATAAGCTTCATTAAATAGGGCAAAACTTTTTCGTTTGTTTGTAAATCTTTGAATATAGAATAAAATATGTTTTCTTCTGAAAGCTTCCACTTTAATATGCCCATGTAAATGAGGAATGCAAAATTCATTGAAATCCAATTAATTAATTCTCGACTTAAAAAACCCCTTCTCATTGAAGCGAAAGCTAAATAATACATTAGTAATGTTTCGTTGCTAAATTGAGCGACATATCTTATTGTTCCATCAACTTGCTTATTTTCTCTTAAAAAATTATTCTCAAGCAGTATTTTTACATAGGACTCTTCAGGAGCCAAAAAAATACCATCTATTATTCTTAAACCGATTCTTTCTGCGATTTTTTCCATAGCATCCTCTTCTGCATTGGCAATTGAATCTATATAAGGCGCGAACACATCATTGGTTAAAATCATTGGAATCTCGTGGTTTTCCTTTTCTGGAAATGCTCCATAATTCGGATCAAGATTGTATAAAGAAGTGATGTTATTAATAATCTGATAAATCTTTGGTGAAATCCCGGGAATTTCAAATAAATCCGCGCTTTCAATTTTTTCACGATAATACGTGTGAGGTTGTAATAAGTGTCTTTGACATTCGTAAAAATTTGGCACATGCTTAAGCAATTTTTCGTAAATAAACTTAACGTTATTGCCTCTCGGAAATATTTTCTCTTCTAAGAACTTGACTAACCTGTATAAATAAGTGTTTTCATAATACTTTTTATCTGGATTTGTAATTTTGCGTAAAACGTCCAATGCATCGACGGATTCATGAAGAAAATCCAGGATATAATCTTTTATGTCTATAATTGGAATTTTATCGTGATATTTTAAGATAAAATCTTTCATAATCTCGTATATATTCGATCGATACATAGCAGAAAATTCAGTTAATGCTCTTACAGTGCGTATATTTCTTTTTTCTTCTTCTTGACGGATTTTATCTA
>JAEORV010000367.1 GCA_016840695.1 Promethearchaeota archaeon | reverse complement strand
CCTCAACTAAAGTAGTTGATTTTTTAAATACATCAAAAACTTCGTCTGCCATTTCTAATGCAATTGAAAAAAGCGGCTTATTTGATGCGTGGTAAGCAGAAGGAAAAAATGGTGTATCAGGTTCAACATTAAACGAAACGCAAAATTTCAAATTCTGGAATGGATCTGGCTCTGCCAATCTTTTTATGATCTTTGCGCAATATTTTAACGCTTGCAGGTTTATTCCATTATTTGTAGAGGCTACTTGCAATGAACTAAAGAATAAATCTTTCTCCTTTAATAAATCAGGAATGTCGCTAGTAAGGGCTTTTTCAAGATTTCCAATGTCTTTAATCTTGTCTGCAAGAGCTTCACAGCACGCAAAGTAATCAAGACCGTTGGTTTTACATAATTTTTCTATAAGATCTATTTGATCTTTAAGAACATCTATATTAGCATTTAATTCTGACTCATTCTTCCATTGAAATTCATCAGAAAAAATAGGTTGGGAACAAATTCTTTTGGTTTCCACTATTATCTCATGTTTTTGAAATTCCTCTATTAATTCGTTGTTAAATTCCGTATAAAGTGGAAATTTCTTTTCCAAAATAGTAGCCACTTCGTTTTTTCTATTAAAGAATGGAATATTTTGACCAATGGTTATTGCTCTAATTTTCATTTTGTAAAACCTCTTGGATATTTCTTTTTAATATCTCTGCTAATTTCAAATTCGCGTGCCCACACTGTTTCAATATTAGGCCTCCTTGTTGGGCATATTTGATTTGTGTTTTGCGCGTCCACTTACTAGATGGCATATCTTTTAGATTATCAATCCGATCTGCCATTTTTATTATTTTTGCTTCCATCGATTTCGTTTCAAATGTATTTATCCATTCATCCTTATCTGTATTATCTGGTCTCGATAATTCGTCAACGATTAAAGCAACTTGTTTTCCGAATTGTTCTGAGATTTCTTCGAAAGTAGTATCAGTATCCTCAATGAGATCGTGAAAAATAGCAGCTATCATTAAATTCTCGTGTTCAAATTCAGAGAATCCAACTGATCTCAGAATTAATGCAACACGTATGGGGTGGATGACATATGGAATATTAACAGATTTTCGTTTTTGATCATCATGACGGCTAAAAACAAAGGTTAGTGCATCCCAATAGCTAGAAAAATCATTCATTATAATTCAAGAAGATATTTAATTTTATTTTTTCTTATGAGATTTTGATCGCTTGAATTCTCCTGGTTTAATAGGTCCTAGCTTATTAATACTCTCTTTAAATTCTGAGATTACTTGCGCAAATTTTTTGCCTTCCCCAGCACTGATGCTTTCAATTTTAATACGATTTTCATTGATTCCTGCTTCAATTAACATTTCTTTAATGCTCTCGTATCGCGTTTTAGCCTTTATAAAGCCAGTATCGTAATGACAGTCTTGTTCGTGACATCCTGCGATTAATACCCCATCAGCACCTTGAAAAAATGCCTCAAATACTAACGAAGGATCGAGCATTGCCGTGCACATTACTCGAATGGCTCTAGTATTTGTTGGATAAGTAATTTTACTAGTACCCGCAAGGTCTGCACCCATGTATGCGCACCAATTACACAAGAAAGTAATAATTAAAGGAGCTTCTTTTTTTTCTTGTAAAACGGATTTTAATTGAGCGGATATTTGATCTTTTCTAAAACCAGGAATGAATAGAGCTTCGCTATGGCACATTGCTGCGCACGCTCCACATCCCGTGCAGTTTGCTTGAATAAGTTTAAGTTGTTTTCCCTCGATTTTTATTGCGTTATAAATGCAAATGTTTTCGCATAAACGACATAAATCGCATTTAGTTTCGTCGAAGAATGCTATAAACGGATCTAATTCAACTTTCCCTTTCGAAGTCATGGCAATTGCCTTCGCAGCGGCACTCTCTCCTTGAGCTATGCTTGAGGGAATGTCTTTAGGTCCTTGTATCACTCCAGCTAAGTATATTCCTTTTATAGACGATTCAGAAGGCCTTACTTTCAGGTGTCTTTCAAGTAAAAATCCGTTTGTATCTTGAGAAATGTTTAGCATTTGACTTAATTCATCAGTACCCTCTGGAGGCTCGATACCAACTGCTAAAACGCACAAATCTGTTTCATTTTCAAAAAGAGTAGCTTCAATGACATTTTCTCCTCTTACTACTAGTTTATCACTAGTATCGCTTTTTACAATAGAAGATATGTTACTTTTTATGAATCTCATACTAAATTCTTCCCGAGCTCTATTATAAAATTCTTCGCAATTTTTACCGATAGCTCTTATATCATTATAGTAGACATTAATTTGTACTTCTGGATGTTCACCCTTTAGTAAAACTCCTTGTTTTATTGCAGCGTTGCAACAAACTTGGCTACAGTATTCATGTGTCTTTTCGTTCCGAGAACCAACGCATAATACAAATGAGACCTTTTCTGGTACCTCTCCATTGGACGGCCTAACGACTTTTCCGCCTGTAGGTCCATCGTTATTAAGTAGTCTTTCCATTTGTAAGGTAGTAATCACATCGGGATATTTATTATAATTTAATTCACCTAAGATAGTTGGATCAAATGTTTTTAATCCGGTAGCGACTATTATCGAACCCACGTTAATTTTAATTGTTTCTGGCTCTTGATCAAATACTATTGCATCTCTATCACATGCTTGAGCACAGGCCTTGCATCCAATACAATATTCTTCTAATATATTTGGGTATAATGGGATTGCTTGAGGGTATGGAACGTCAATGGCCTTTCTTGGAAAAAAAGTATCTTTTACTTCGATCTCGCACACATCCCTACAGATATCAACGCATCCCACACATTTTTCCTCATCAATAAATCGAGGTTTTTTAGTAATTGATACCTCAAAATTTCCTACATGGCCCTCAACATTTTTAATTTCAGAATAAGTCAATAATTCAATATTTGGATGATCTTTACAATCCACCATCAATGGACCTAGGATGCAGATGCTACAATCTAAGGTAGGAAAAGTTTTATCAAATAATGCCATGTGACCGCCGATAGTTAAATCTCTTTCAACAAGATATACTTTATACCCTGCGTTAGCAATTACCAAGGCGGCTTTTATTCCCGTGATTCCCCCACCTATGATTAATGTAGAAGGAGTAACATCTGAATACTGGACTTCTAACGGTTCAAGGAGTTTGACATTTTCAATTGCCATTTCGATTTGATCTATCGCCTTTCTCGTAGCTTTTTCAGGTTCATTGACGTGTACCCATGAATTTTGTTCCCGTATGTTTGCAAAAGATATAAGAAATCTGTTTAATCCAGCGTCTTCTATTGTCCTTCGAAAAAGCAACCCGTGCAAGTTAAATGAACATGCTGCTATTACAACCCTGTCAATCTTTTTTTCTTTTATTTCTTCTAC
>JAEORV010000005.1 GCA_016840695.1 Promethearchaeota archaeon | reverse complement strand
TAGCTCTGTTGCTATGAAACCTTTAAAAATACCCTCAGGCGATATTGAGATGAATGCAAAATTGATCCTTCCAAAATACATGTTAGATGAAAATGATACTCTTAAATCGAAACTACCTTTAATTTTTCTCAATCATGGGTGGAACCAGAATATAGACATGATGATGTTATTGGAATATGCTCTCCCTCTGGCCATTGGAGGACCGTACGCGGTCCTTGTCTATGAATGCAGGGGTCACGGTAAAACTCCGGGTAAAAAGATATTAAATTCAAAAATTTTTGACGATCTCCCGAATGTTTTTGATTTTGGAGAAAAACTCGAGAGCATAGATCCAGACCGAATGGGATTTATGGGAATGTCATTTGGAGGAGAAGTTGCTTTAACTCGAGCATATTCTGATGATAGGATCAAAGCTATCGTTGCTATGGCGAGTCCTCACGATGCAAAGGCAAATTTTTCTCGAAATCCTGAATCCTTTAAAGCGAGAATGAATTTAAAATTTTTAGGCGTTGCGGGAGTTAAGGGGAAGAAAATATCAGAAAAAACAAACGAAAATATCTCTCCTAAATTTATCTTAAAGCGAGAACGCAAGGATTTGAATAGTAGAGTGTTTGAAATACACTCAGCTAACGATGATCTTATTCCACTCGAGCAATTCGAAAAAAATCGCGAAATTATAGGGTTACCAGACGATCAAGTATTAATCCTTGAAAGAGGGGGTCATGCTTCACTTCGACAAGAATTACTGATAATAGCAAGTGCACTAAGATTTTTTAAATCGGTGTTATAAAAAGAATTCAAAGATCAAATAAAAAGGAAAAAAAGAAATTACGCTCCGTTTACGATTTTACACTTGGGCGTATAAACATCTTGAACAGCATAATTATTAAAATTAATGCTGTAATGATCTCTCCAACGAGCCTTGACGTCTTGAAGCATTGCTTCCATGTGTGTATCTTTTATCTTTCCTTCAGCGCATATAGTAGTACCCATAGGAGTTGCAAGGATCTCACCGTTTTTTACAACAATCTGTCCTTCTTTTATAGTGTAGGCCGCATTTGAAAATGCATTCTCTACCGCGTTACCATCAATTTTCTTTGGATCTAAGTTATAGATTGATACGTCTCCGATACCACCAACGCCTAAATGACCTCGATCTTTTAATCCTAATGTTTTAGCATTACCCGCTCGAGTAATTATGCAGAGTTCGTTTAAAGTGTATTCTCTATCAAGATCTCCAAGATGACTTGCTGTGCTTGCTTTTTTATTACAACTTTCAAGCATTTCATTTCGCGCTTTCTTATCCATTAACCATTTAAATACTAATGGATATTTGAAGAAGGGACCACCATTTGGATGGTCTGTTGTCATGGCCACTTGATATGGATCGTTTATCATGAGCAAGAGTTCAAGTCCTATTGCCCATTGAACAGCATTTACACCAGTAGCTTTACTGAAAAAATAAGGAACAATACCAGATCCTGATTCCCCTTCAATTTGCCCATTAATCCATTTAACGCCGGGTTTTGCACCCCAAGGACTCACCCCTCCTAAGTGATGAAGAGCAAATTCCCATGGTCCATCTCCCGTCATTGTTGTGGTGGCGTACTTTGTAAAGATAATCTGTCCGATATCTAAAGTCATGTGATTATGGGAGTTAACATATTCCGCAACTTGTGAAGCTCCTGATTCGAAGTTTCCCCAATTTTCTCCTGCATAAGCGTTAAATTGACAGTGGGTGATATGAAGTGTCCTTTCCTTTCCACCTTTAGGTTCAATTCCTTCGCAAAGTTTAAAGGTGTCAAGCGAGTGGGATACATTTCCAGGATGTCCAAGGTTATTACAATGGACATGAATTGAATGTGGCAATTCTAATAACTCATTTGCCTTCGCCAAACTTTCTACAATGTCTCTCGGAGTCACACCCCAATGATACACGTCGTCATCGAGGCTTTCACAATTTTTTCCCCATGCCCAATTTTCAACTCCACCAGGATTAACTATTTTTACAGCGTATCCTTTAGTAGATTTCATGATCCAATTTATATAAGCCGCCAGTTTTTCAATATTCCCTTCCTTTACAAATTCCATGACATACCAATTGTTTCCAAATAAAGGCATTGCCAGTTTATCAAGAATAGGAATATTGTTAAATTCTTCATGTGTATGTCGAGCTTCCAGTAATGGCATTGCTGGTTCGGCAACCGTGGTATATCCCATTCGAGCGTATTTATATCCAGTAACCCATGTTGAGGGAACAGCAAATCCACTTCCTCCTCTCGTTAATTTTGTTCTACTTACATTATATTCTGGAGGTTTATCATCTGGTCGGAAAGATCTTCCACTATTCACTTTCGTTCCAGCAATATGGGAGTGAATATCCACGCCACCAGGCATGATAATCATTCCGGAAGCGTTAATGACTTTGGCATCTCCTGCATCGACCTTGTCGACAATTACACCATCTTTAATGTGAATTTCTTTTTTATCGCCGTCAATATTATTCAACGGGTCATAGACTAAACCATTTTTTATTATTATTGAGTCTTTCATGAGAGTATTCCTTAGTTGTAGCTATAGTATCGATATTTATAATGTTAATTCAATAGATGAATTAATTCTAATACCTAAAAGAATTAAAGATTTTTATAAAGTTTTGTTATATTACAAAAGTCTTTATATGCGTATTAATTTTAATATATTGAGGTAATTAGAATCAAAGACAATCCGACGATTTCAATGATTTACATTGCTTAAAATAATTAATAAAAACAACACAAAAAAAACAGGTGATGCATTGAAAATGCAAGTAAAACCAAAAACAATAGAAATTGACGATAGTGGCACGGGCGATCTTGTCGGTGACGCATTTATCGGGTTCCACGTTATTGAAACGGGAGAATTAATCTTTCGTGGAATACCAGTGGGAATGTATAATAAAGAAAATCATGAAAACCGCCAATCCTTTAAATATATCTTAGAAATGGTGAAGAGCGGACTTAAAGCATTAAATTTTAACAAAGAATGTGATATAATTCAAATTTGCCGAGGAAACTGCTTTGATCTCGTGCGTGAATGGTTTGACGAAGAAGGAATCAAACACGAACCCGCGATTGTTGAAGGAAAACTTCAAGATGCAGTAGAAGGACGATTTATAGACCATCTTCGAAAATTGGGAGTAAAATCTCCAAATTTAACAACAGAAGCCGGTATCAAGCGCTTTTTTATATTATTTAACTGGGTAGCTCGCGATCTATCTTCTCGCGAAAAATACGTGAAAACGGGATTTCCCTCCTGGGAAAAGCGATGGCGTGAAAATGCCATAAAAAAGTCCAGAATGCGAAATAATAGAAATCCTAGCGAAAGGAACGCGTTAAGGAAGCAAATAAACGAAAGAGCAAATGAAATTCTTAATACTATTTAAACTCAAGATTTCAAGATTTAAGAGATTCATGGTTCTGGTCCGAAACTATCTGCCATGCCTTCGAACGCATCTCCTAAATTCTTGAATGCGCCCATCATCGCATCAATCATTTTTTTAAAGAAATCGCCAAAAAACATGTCGTTTAAGAGCTTATAGACCTTTTTATAATCCTTTTTCGATTTCATCTTCATTATGATATATTTTTCGTCTTGATTCATTTCAATATCGCAGTCAAGAGGAGTGTCCCTTCCGAGAAATTGACCAAAAGAACGCTTCATGTCTTCCTTGTCTTTTAATACGTCTCCAACCATCTGGTTCTCTTCAATGTTTTCTGCAAGGATAGTGATTTTAACTGACAAATCATCCTTAAATTTCTCCAGTTTAACTGCTTTATGAAGCTCTTCTTTAATTTCATCCCAATTAAAATCTTTTATATCCATGTTGTATCATCGGAAAAATATATGTTGAAGAAATTATACTTTTCATGTATTTTAACTATTTGTTTTATAAACAAGCAATTGATCATTTACTATCTTTATAAATTTCCATTAGCTTTTGAATATCAATAGGTCCATTTACATTAATGAAAGTGATGAGATTCTCATCTAAAGGTTGAATATCGTATTCAATAGGTACATAATTTACCTTCCAATTCTCGTTGATGAGATTTGTTAACTTATAAGTCTTGTTTTTTAATGATTCTTTTGCTTGTTCGAACGCTTCTTTTACGGGATATATCGCAAATAAAGGTTCTAAAAAGCCATTTTCCCATCTGGGGATATAGCAATCGTATCCTTCAGCTTGCCGTAATAATAATTCAACAACTTCGGATTTAATTAAAGGTGAATCACACGATAAAGTAAAAGCTTTTGTATAATCAAGTTCACTTAGTTTTTTAAAAGCGGAATATAAACCAATCATGGGCGTACGAAGGTCTTCATCGTCAACTAATTCCATATCATCTGTAATAAATGACACATTATTAGCAAAATTGATTTTTTCTTTATATGCATCGATCTGTTCTTGAGCATGAGCTACTAAAAACATGTCTCGATTAAATTTATATAGCGTGTCAAGTTGATAAGAGATAAGAGGTTTTCCTAGAAATTCAAAACTACCTTTATCGCTCCCGAATCGTGTACTCTTACCTCCAATCAATATGACAAAAGCGATGTTTTGGTTTTTAACACTCATTTCTGACACTTTATCGTGAAAATATAACAGTATATTAAAAAATACTCCATTACAAATAATGATTTGGTAAATCCAATCGGATTAAAAGAGGACTACTCTACGCCATCCCAGCAATAAGTGCACAGCTTTTCCTTAGGTAGCCCGATAGCTTTCACTAAATCTTCAAGTTTTTGGTATTTTAATGAAGTTAAATTTAATTTCTTCCTAATTACATCAACCATGGCTTTATAACTCTCTGAATCTGGATCGACATAGCCTGAAGGATCGTTAATCTCTTTTCCGATAAGTTCCTTTATAGCCCATCGACCTGCTAAATCCAATACTGATCGAGAGCGTGAGAAATTTAAAAATTTGCATCCATATATGAGAGGTGGACAGGCAGCCCTCATGTGGACCTCTTTAGCGCCTGAATCAAAGAGCCTCTGGACTTGTTTCCTTAATTGAGTCCCTCTTACAATAGAGTCTTCGCAAAATAATAATTTTTTATCCTTAATGAGCTCTTTAATTGGAATGAGCTTCATCTTGGCTACTTGATCTCTTATTGATTGAGCTTGAGGCATGAAACTTCGAGGCCAAGTTGGAGTATATTTCACATATGGTCTTGAAAAATAAATTCCCGCTTCAGCTGAATATCCCAAACCATGGGCGGTTCCAGAATCAGGGATCCCTGCCACGAGATCAATCTCAACATCATCGTTCTTTGCTAAATAAGAACCACATTTATATCGCACGTATTCAACATTTATCCCTTCATAACATGAAGCAGGATATCCATAATAAACCCATAAGAAAGCACAAATTTTTAATCGATCATTTGGTGCGACTTTTTGCTCTACTCCCTTCTTATTAATGCAAACAATTTCCCCAGGACCGAGGTATTTCGAGATTTCATATTTAAGGTTTGCAAACGCACATGTTTCCATCGCAACGGCATAAGATCCGAGCTTCTCTCCTAAGATGAGCGGAGTTCTCCCGAATTTGTCTCGGGCGGCATAAATACAGTGCTCTGTTAATATGAGTAGTGTGCACGAACCATCAATCTTTTCTTGAACTTTTTGAATTCCTTCTTCAAAGGAATTACCTTGGTTAATTATTATTGCTACCATTTCCGTAGGACTTATTTCTCCACCAAGCATTTCTGAAAAATGCATGCCGCTCTTTAATGCTTCACTTGCTAGCTCCTCCAAATTATTAATCTTTCCTACAGTACAGATTGCAAACACACCTAAGTGTGAATTAATGATTAACGGCTGCTCATCAGTATCACTGATGACACCTATCCCCTTGTTACCATGCATTTGTCGGATGTCTTTTTCGAATTTTGACCTAAATTGAGATGTAGTTATATCTTTAATGTATCTTTGAATACCCCTTGAGTTTTTTACAGCTAATCCTCCCCGTATAGTCCCTAAATGTGAGTGATAATCCGTACCGTAAAAAAGATCCTCAACGCAATCCGTATTTGAGACCACTCCAAACAGTCCACCCATTTCGTATCCACTTGATTGATTAATAATTATTATAATGAATCTTTGAATTTAAACTTAAAAAGCAATAAATATAAGAAAAATAGAAAGTAATACTTAAAAAATAAAATTATTAATATGATAAGAAGTTTGATAAAAATATCATACATTAATGTAGAATTTATCTCCCTCTCCTATTTCTTACAGAAATCGACAAAATTTTCATACATCTTGATTCCATGCTTGCTCGACTTTTCGGGATGAAATTGGGTTGCAATGATGTTATCTTTACTAATTATCGAGCTATAATCAATATCTCCATATTGAGTCAAGCCTATGACATTCTCTTTATTTTTTGGTACAACATAGAAGCTATGCACGAAATAGAAATAAGAGTTGTTTGGGATTCCTTGAAGTAAAAAATGCTCCTCATCAATGAAATTCACGCTATTCCATCCTATTTGGGGGACCTTGTCAACTTTCGAAATATCAAACTTGACAACGTCACCTTTAATTAGATCTAAACCATCATGCTCTCCCATTTCTGTACTTTTTGAGCATAGTAACTGCTGACCTAGACACACTCCAAATAACGGGGTACCGTTCTTTACAATTTGTTCGATTATAGGCACGAGATTCTTTTGTTTTAAGTGCTTCATGGCATCTCCAAACGCCCCTACTCCAGGTAAAATGACTCCGTCTGCATTTAGTATGTTTTTTGAATCGTCTGATATAATTGATTCTATGTTCAAGTGTTTTAAACACTTGTAAATACTCTTTAAATTTCCCATCTCGTAATCTATTATCGCAATATTAAAAACCATTGTTTATAACCTCATTGGAATTCCTGCTTTTAGGCATTCTTTTTTTACTACCTCTATAGGGTACTCGTTATAGTGAAATATTGAAGCTGCAAGTGCTGCATCAGCTTTACCGAGAGTAAATGCATCTATAATGTGTTGAGGATTCCCCGCTCCTCCAGAGGCAATTATAGGTACATCTAATCTTTTGCTAAAAGATTTTGTTAACTCCAAATCGTATCCCTCTTTAACTCCGTCCATATCCATCGAAGTTAATAAAATCTCTCCACTGCCTATACTTGAAGCTTCTTCTCCCCATAATATTGCGTCTTTTCCAGTTGGTGTTCTTCCGCCGTTAATGTAGACTTCCCACCAGCAATATGTGTTTCCCGTTTTAACTACTACCTTGTCTTTAGCTGCTTCTGGAGAATTTACATGAACTCTTTTAGCGTCAATCGCTGTAACAATACATTGAGAACCAAACATCTTTGCCCCTTCTGCAATTAATTCTGGATTTTTTATCGCCGCCGTGTTTAAAGATACTTTATCAGCACCCGCCCTTAAAATCTCCTTAATATCCTCAACAGTTCTTAACCCGCCACCTACAGTAAATGGTATAAATACTTGTTCTCCTGTTTTTTCAACCAAGTCAATTAATATTTTTCTTTTATCAGACGATGCCGTGATGTCTAAAAAGACTAGCTCGTCAGCACCTTGTTCGTCATAATAGGCCCCTAATTCCACGGCATCTCCTGCGTCTCTTAGATTAAGGAATTTAGTTCCTTTGACAACTCGTCCTTCGGTAACATCCAAGCAGGGAATAATTCGTTTTGTAAGGGGCATTAATTGAAATAATTATTTGTTTAAATCTAATACATTAAATAAAACAAAATATTTGAGATTTTCTATAATCTCATGGTTATTCCATTTTTTGCGCAATATTTCTTACATTCTTTAATGCTTATTTCTCTAAAATGAAATATTGATGCTGCTAACGCTGCTGAAGCTTTTCCGATGGTAAAGGCTTCCAGAATATGTTGAAGCGTTCCTGCACCCCCAGAGGCAGTCACGGGTAATTTGGTTGCTTCTGCTATGCCTCTAGTCATTTCTAAATCGTATCCATCCTTAGTTCCATCATATGTTTTTGATGTGGGCAGTATCTCTCCAACCCCAAGCTCTTTAACCTTTAACGCCCATTGAATTGCATCCATGCCAGTTGATTTCGTACCACTGTGAGTCATCACGTCAAACCAGCAATATTTATCTCCAATCTTGAAAAGAGTTTTGTCTGAAGCATTTTCTTCAGAGTCAACATACACGCGATTCCCATCTATTGCACAAATCACTCTTTCTGAACCAAATTCTTTTGATATCTCTTCTAATACTGGAGGATTACGCACTGCGGCGCTATTTAAAGAGACTTTATCAGCACCTGCACCTAAAATTGCTTGAGCATCTTCTAATGAAGAAATTCCGCCCCCGACAGCAAAAGGAATTGATACTCCGTCAGCAACCTTTTTTACTAACTCTACCACGGTTTTTCTCTTTTCAACAGTAGCGGTGATATCTAAGAATACCAATTCATCTGCTCCTTCTTCTTCGTAATATTGCCCGAATTTTACTGGATCTCCTGCGTCTCTTAAATTCACGAATTGTATTCCCTTTACAACCCGCCCATTTTTTACATCTAAGCAAGGTACAATTTTTTTATAATCAGTCATTTGAATTTGTTATATTTTTACTTTTTATATAAAAAATGTCTCGTTAAATTTAATCTTTTTGTGGGGGATTAATATTTCACAGTCAAAGAACAAACCCGTTAAAGGGAGAAGCTTTATTAGAATTCAAGAAAAAGGTTTTAGCATTTCACGAGATGAAAGAGGAAGATTTTAAAAGAATGTATGTTGAAAACTCATTAAATAATGAAGATAAAAAGAAATAAAATATAATAATAAATACTCATTCTGTAATGGTGGCACCTGGAATTTCTTCCCTCAATAACCTTACCATCGTTATTGCATCACTAGGACAAGTGACAGCACATACTCCGCAGCCCATGCACTTCTCGGGATTTACTTCGGCAACCTCGTTTACTTTAATAGCATCAAACATGCATCTGGAAACACATGTTTCACACCCTGTACAAGCTTCTTTATCGATTGTAGATACATAATTTGCTTTCGCCATTCCACGTGGATTTCCAAGTTTAGTGATTCCTTTTAACATTCCACAGCAACATCCACAACACGCGCATAGAATTTGGGCACTATTTGCTTCGTTATCGGTAGCGTGGACGAGTCCAAGCTCTGCGGCTTCTTTCGTGATTTTAATTACTTCTTCTTTTGTTACCCTTTTTAATTCTGGATCATTAGCTTGTAATGTAGCGTTTGCGTATGCACCCATTTGAATGCAATTCCAAATTGGGAACTTGTCTTTACATTCTCTTATACCTTCTGCTTCCGTTCTTACTCGACATGGACAGGGGGTCAAAGCAAATGTATCATATTTATCAATCAATTTATATACTTCCTCAAGTGGTAATATTTGGTGTCCTAATTCAACTTCTTCGCTCACTGTCAATACTCGCATTCGGGGAGTGCCGTCACGCTTATTTTGCCATATTTTATAATACCCTTCATCACTATAATATTTCCGGCTCAGTTCAGCGAATTTTACCATATCTTCATTTTCTCTATTTATCGTCATTATAAATGGCATGTCATGCATAAATAGGGGACGAGGGAGAGCGTAATATTTACCCGTATTGATAACAAATGTCCTTTTAGCAGGTATCTCGAGTTTTGCTATCACTTCTTCTTTTGGGATGTTTAACTTTTTTGCTAACCTGTTAATATTTATTGTTTTTGGGAAGACTGGGAGATGTTGAACGATTTTAGCTACTTCAGGATCGTACATCATGCTAATGTATTCCAAGTACGATGGTGTAGGATTTCCATTCTCGTCTTGCGGATAAGATTGCGAGCTATACTTGAACTGTTTGGCAATATTTATTAAATCTTCTTTATGCTCGTCGTTTATAATCATTTTTATCATTAATTTTAACTATTATTATTAAAGATAATTATAATTACCTTTTAAATAATCTCTACAATAAACTATAGTGATTACTTGCTCTCAAGATTCAAAACTGAAGAAAAGTTTTAAATACCTTATGTCCAATATTACACTATTACATTTTTGTAAAAGTACAAAAATGTAAAAATCGAAATCTAAATAAATTAAAAAAATAGCCAAAGAGAGTTGAAAATTATGGTTTTAATGTTGAATCAAGTTTGGTTTCCTCCTGAAGAATCTGATAAGGTGGCAAAAAGATATATCGATTGGATGAAAGAAAATCCTCCTGATCCGTCAATTGAAAAAACTATTTGTATTGGTGTTAGATCTACTGAAGATGGACATGTATTAGCGATAGGAATTGGTGATATAGTGAAAGGAAAAGAAAAAGATGCTTTAATAAATACTACAAAAGGGAATTTATTCTTAGCAGCTAAAATTCCAGGTATTAGATATAAGTCGGAAATAATGTTGGAGTTCTCCGAGGCATATAAGGTTTTAGGAATGACTGCGCCAGAGATATAAACCAAAAAATAAATTTAATAAAACAAAATTTTTTTTCTTATTTACAGATTCTACTAAGTAATATCCACCTTAGATTCGAATCTGGCAATCAACTCATCAATACGGCTGTAATCATCTATTGAAACGGTAATTGCCTTGTTAGGACATTTCATCTCGCAACGACCGCACCCCATGCAATTTTCTTGATTAATGACTGCCTTGTCGTTTTCCATCTTCAAACCGTCGTAGATGCAGTATTTAAAACACGTTCCACAGCCTACACACTTATCAGGATCTACCCTTACCGTGACGCCCTCCATCCTTTTTACGACGTTTTTATATTCGGAGGGGCCGTACTTCATCAAGCTCACAACGCAGCAGCACGAGCAACAATGACAAATAGACATAAATTGGTCCTCGTAATCTACCACATTATATAATTCAGCATCACCTCTCAGTTTTCCTAAATGTGGGACTAAACCGTTTTCATAAGCCAATCGTTCTCGCTCTAAAGCTTCCTCTTTAGTTGCAATACGCCCGTTAGTAACTGGCCATTTATTTAAATCCACGTGTTTGGCTCCTTCTCCCATCCACGTGCACCCTAAAGAAACGTCATGATTCTCGCATTTATTGGCCCTACGACAGGGGCAATCCGTTAACAGTATGGTACTTGCCTTATTAATGAAGTATTCCGTGACTTTAAAGGGTAATATTTGATCCTCATACTCACCAAGAGAAACATTAACGGGTATGGGAGTACCTGTCTGCTCCACTCCTTCTGGGAAGGTTTTTTCTAGGTACATTTTTTTCATTTTTGGCGAAGTTTTAGCCATCTTCAATAACTCCCTCAATTTATTTGCTCTTTCGGTATTCATTTCGATTGGACTTAAATCCATTTCCTTTTTTTCCGTCAACTGATCACATTTTTATTTTTTTTTTTTTTAAATTATCTATTCTACCTAAATATATTTAATCTTAACATTAAGTTTAGATCTTTTATTTCAAATATTTTCACATTGGTAATGGAATAAAGCCCCTATTAGTTGTCCAATACTTATACCTGCGTCACCAGGAGGTATTAAATCGTGCTCTAGAAAATCCAACCCCACCTGAGATATTTGGTTTTTTATTGCTCGTGAAAAAGAATAGTTATAAGCAACTCCTCCTGTCAATCCTATTTTATTAACATTGTTATTTAGAGCAACTTTAATGGCAACCTCGGCAAAAGTTCTTCCGAGTTCTTCTTGAAATTTTGCTGCGATATCCTCCCGCTTGTTTTCTGGGTCTTCTCTAAGATTCACGACATCCTGTAATAACTTAGATGTATTAATGATGTAAGTTCCATCTATATTAGAATAGTCTATATCTAAGCTAATATTTTTCGCATTTCCTTTTAGAGCTAATCCTTCGAGCTTCATTGCTGGCTCTCCTCGGTAAGTCTTAATGCTTGAAGCTCCCAGGAGATAAGAAATGGAGTCAAATATTCTTCCTGTAGAACTTGTTAATGGGATATTTTCGCTCGGAAAGATTTTGTTGTAGCGTTCAAACTGAGAGATAATGGTACTTATTTCTGTCTCTTTATATTCTAAGTCTTTTTCAATATTCAATTTTGAAAATATATTTTTAGCTCCTTCTATATCAAGACTATTGAGGAATATTGATGCAACCATGCGAGCGGGATATTTAGTACATCGATCTCCCCCGATCATGGGTTGATATTCAAGATGACCAAGTCGTTCGTAGCCATTGTAAGAACTTAAAAGAATTTCACCACCCCAAACATTACCATCTTCGCCGTATCCTACTCCGTCTACAGCAATACCCACGATCTTTTCTTCACGAGCAACTTTCTTTTCTGCCATTAATCCTAATACGTGAGCGTGATGGTGCTGAATGGGGTATAGAGGCATGTTATATTGAAAAGATAACTCCTTTGCGTATTTGGTAGTGATGAACGCGGGATGAGCATCGCAAGCAGCAAATTTTAATTCGGAATCATCAATTTGTAATAAGTTTTTCATGTGAAATAGAGCATCTTTTAAAAACTCATGAGTTTCCAAGTGAGTCACATTACCAATATGTTGAGTTGGAAAGATTCGATTCCTCCTAAGGACTGCTCCAGTTAACGCTAATTCTGGTCCTGTTGCCAATGCGCCAGGGATATCAACTTCAAAAGGTAAGGGTAAATATTCAGGCACGTATCCTCTTGATCTCCTGATTAATTTGGTTTTATCATCGTGAATTCTTAAGACACTGTCGTCTGCTCTTTGGTAAATGGGTCTATCATGGAGTAAAAATATGTCAGCGAGATCCTGAAGTTGTTCAAATATTTTATCGTTGTCAATTCCCATTGGAATGTTCGAAGGATTACCACTCGTATACACCAACGGTTTTTCTCCAATTGAATCGAATATAAGATAATGAATTCCTGTATACGGAAGCATTATACCAATATTGTTCAAACCGGGAGCAATTAATTCGCTAATGTTTGAATCCTTGAAGGCATCTATCTTTTCTAAAAGAACGATAGGTTTTCGATATGATGTTAAAATTTCTCGTTCTTTTGTAGAAATTTTCAAGTAATTATCTATCACTTCTACGTTTGGAACCATTAAAGCAAACGGTTTATTTTTTCTTTTTCCTTTTCGCTTGCGGAGTCGAAGAATGGTGTCATCGTTGTTAGCCATGCAAACCAAGTGGACTCCCCCGATTCCTTTTACGGCAGCGACTTCTCCATTTTTAATTCTATTTGCAGTTTCTTCAATTATTTCCTTTATTGAATTCTTCTTAATCTCTTCCTTTGATTTATTATATAACTTATAATTGGGACCACATAAAGAACACGCAAATGTTTGCGCGTGAAATCTCCTGTTATCAAAATCCGAATATTCTTTTGAACAATAATCGCAAAAGGGAAACTTTATCATGGTGCTTCTTTCTCTATCATATGGTAATGCTTTCACCGTGGTATATCTTGGACCACACACTGCACAAGCGATAAATGGATATTGATAATAATTAGAAAGATTCTTGTTCCTCATGTCTTTTAAACAATTTTCACAGATGGAAATATCGGGAGGTAAGGTTAGACTGATTCCCCTTCCTTGTTCGCTGCTTTTAATTTCTAAATGACTATAGGTTGTATCAGAATCGAGTTTTCTAGCCTTAATATCCTCAATATATGATATTTCAGGTTTTTTTACCTCAATATCTTTAATAAAATTTTCAATGTTGTTGGAATCACCTTGTAATACTAATCTAATTCCCGCATTACCACGATTGAGAATATATCCCTTCAGATCGAGATTTCTCGCCAAATTAAATAGAAATGGACGGAATCCAACACCTTGCACTATACCGGTGATATCAATTTCTACAGTTTTCTTTAACATTCAAGTAATTAAAATCCTAAAGTAATATAAATCAAATGTTTTTTAAAAATAGAAATTATCAAATCACGCAAAATCATTATCACAAGACCAGCATTTCTCATTTTTTTCTCTTAAAGCAGCGACGCATTTTTGACAGTAAAAGGTTTTACAATGGGGGCATATATACACATCGTGACCGGCAATTGGACCTTTGTGCACGACGCAAATAAATTTTTGCGTTTCGATCCCTAGTTCTTTCTCTGTTTCAGTCGTTTCTTCGGCGATCTTTGCTTTTTCGTATTCGCTTATTGGAAGCGCGTCGTAATCGTGTTTTTTTTTCTTTTTATGTTTCGGTAATGTTGGGCGTATCGGTTCTTCTGTTTCCATTGGTATTGCGAAATCTTCTTCTTCTTTAGAGTCGTATTGATATATATCTTTCTTCTTTTTCTTTGCGAAAAACAAGCTCAAAGCAACCAAGATCAGCGCGGTTACGACAATTATAATGATTAGAAAAAAACTAAAATCTGGATATCCGTTCCCAGGACCTCCAGGATCTCCAGGACCAAAGGTTTGCAATGTATTTCCCGTACAATTATATTCTACAATGTATTCTCCATTACCAATAAAGGTATTAGATAATACCGTGTTGTTATTTGAGTTGTTTAAACAGACACCAATATCATTATCGCATATTAAATTTCCCGTGATATTGTTGTAATGGCTATAATTAAGAAAAATCCCGCAATCGTCATTATTATTGAAAGAATCAATATTATTAATTATTTCATTATATTCCGAATCCTGTAATTTTATCCCATTTTTAATATTATTGCTTGCGGTATTTCTAGATATCGTGTTGTTGTTCGAGCTTTCCAGTAGTATTCCATTTTCATTGTTATAGTTTGCAGTATTACCGGATATATTATTTTTTTCTGAGGCTTCTAAGAATATGCCATTTATATCATTATAATTTACGGTATTTCCAGAAATCACATTTTCGTGACTGTTTAATAATCGTATTCCATGTTCGAGGTTGTTGATCATACTATTATTTATTACTCGATTTTTATCGCAATTATTAATTAATATCCCTCGATCCTGATCATTTCCAATCCCTAAATTCTCATTGAAATCGTTGTATGTTATATTATTTTCATTACAATTAGTCGCTAAATATAGTCCCCAAGCACCATTATCGTTGACAGTGTTATTCGATATTGTATTATTCTCACAAAATCCATTTATATATATTCCTATAGAGCTGGCTGAACTAGCGGTATTATTAGAAATTACATTATTACTACACATGTTTTGGATATAAATATTATAAGTATTACCGTGAAGAGTGTTATTCAAAATGATGTTATGTTCACTGAATATTAGTATGTGTATTCCATTTAAACCATTATCATTGATAATATTGTTCATGATGTTATTAAATTGACATTGGTCATATAATGTAATTCCACTATATTGATTGTTCGAACAGTTATTATTTATTAAAGTCCCATTGGATGTTCTATACAGCTTAATTCCCGAATCGTTCATTCCACTACTAGCATTGAAAAATGTACAATCTCTTATCGTAAAAAAGATGCTGGAATCTCTAATTTCGATACAATTACCTGCCCTATTGCCGTTTATCGTGATCTTCTCAATAAGATATGGGTCTTCCCGAACTCCAGAACCCTTACACCACGCGAGGTTTTTTTTTGCTTGACTCCAAGTAAAATCTCCTCCTCCATTGTCGTCAATCACGATCTTTTCTGTTTGCCAATTGATGAGGTTCCACTTTTTATAGGTATTATCCGTAGCAACTTCATCGATTCCCTCATCGTCATTGTTGTTTAAAACATTGAAAATAAGTCTCGTATAGCTGCAACTACTTAATTCAATACCATCACCTCCATTATTGTTAATTTCATTTCCCGTGATATTAACATTATCGCTACTGCTAATATATACTCCTCTTTCTGTATTACTATTTATTCTATTCTTAGAAATAGTGTTATTACAGCAGAAAGGCTGAAGAAACAAGCC
>JAEORV010000366.1 GCA_016840695.1 Promethearchaeota archaeon | reverse complement strand
TAAAGGCTTTCTTGAATTCTTTGCTAAAATCTGCATTACCATATAAATACTTTTCATGAAGATATTTCCCTACAGAACTCATTGCTATTACTGTGAATAAAGCTCCTATAATTCCTGCAAGCCCGGATACTCCAATTTCAACTAACATTGATTGAAGCACTATAATCATATCTTGTTCAGTAACTGTGTCTGGAGCTGTAAGCATTTTATCCAGGATAGGGTCCAATTGTGCTGTAAATGTATTAGCTAACCACCTTAAATCTGTCAACAAAAACACGATTAATAAATTTGAGATTACGAGAAAAATGATAAACGGTATAATTATTTTTCCATAATTTTTACCAAATAAATTTAAACCCTCTGAAAAGAAATCTCCGAATTTCTTATTCGCTAAACTGTATTTATCTAGTTCATGTGAGTCTTTTTCCATAGTTTTATTTATTTTTTCTTCAATTTATAATTTTTCAAATCAAAAATAAAATATACTAATTATTCATTAAAATAGAATTAGAATCAAAAAAAAATTATTGAAAAATTATATCAAAAAAATAGACTAATGTATGCTCCTAAACAATCAACTCGGCATGTTCCCGGTATCTTTTCATACATGGAATTCTTTTCTAGTAAATTTTTAGCTTATCTCATGTTTCTTGGTACTCCACTAATTATTTCAGCTTTATCATTGCTTTTTTATTTACTTTTTCAACAAGAGTGGACATTCATATATATATTTACATTAGCAGTCATTTATTTGGTAGTATCTTCTTCTGGCGTGTTAATATCTTTAATCTTTTACTCAAAAAGAGCTCCTATTTTAAAACTACCTCCTAAAGGATGGACAATTCAATTGAATGTTTTCTTTTCTTCAATTATAGGAGGATCGTTCATTTTTGGAAAAATAATCGTTTTTATTTTCGGAAATATCGCTTTTCAAGAGATTTTTTTCATGTTAGGAGCATTATTAGCATACATCCTTGCGTTTGTCGTTTATTTCTCTTTTACAACTTCAGGTTTTAGAGGTAGTGTGATTTTATCTCTCATTCAACCAGTAGTTGCTATCATTTTATATAGCTTTTTTACTGCTCAATTCTCACTGAACTTCTTCGTGAGAGCAATACTCTTTTTTTGTTCATGTGCTTTTATTTTTGCAATACCTTATAGAAGGAGATTATCTCATGTGAGTAGAATCTATAAAGATGCAACGGGATTAGGCGGTTATGAATTCATAAGGGCTTTTGTTCTTTCAATGATTACTGAAGGACACGATGGTCCTATCGAGGAATTATTTGATAATGTAGGGATCACATCAAGAGTAAAAATTCAATACTTATTTATAAGGAGTGAAAGAAATAAGGAGTTGAAGGGAGCTTTCGTGGTACCAAACGTTCATTTTGGACCGTTCAAGACTTGTGGTTCATCTGATTTACCTGAGCATATATATAAAGCATTGCTAAACATACCTGGAGCTACAGTTTATCATACAACAAACGATCATACCCAGAATTTAACCACGCAAGGTGAAGTCGATAAAGTGATTAACAAAATAAAACACGATGTCAACGATATTCAGAACGATTCCTCTATAAAATGGATAAAAGAAGTTAAGGACTTTTCAAGACATATTTCTAATTCCGCTAAACTTATTGGTTTACAAGTTGGTGATGTCCCAATTGCTTTTCTGACAAGACATCCACTTCCTTCTGATGATATTCAAGCACAGGTTGGAGACCAAATTCGCGATCTTGCTCAATCCAATGGATTCCGAGATATAATTGCTATTGACGCTCACAATTCAATAGTCGGAGACGAGATATTGGTTAAAAAAGATTCGATTGAAGCACAAGATCTTATTAATGTCTCGAAAAATTTCTTCTCTAGCAAAAAACTGATGGAGAATGATAACATTCCTCTATTATATGGCTTAGCAAAAGATTATTGCCAGGAATTTACAGAAAAAGACGGAATTGGCTTTGGTGGCATTGTTGTCCATTTATTCAAGAACTTAAAAACAGAGCAAAAAACAGCTCTAATCCATTTTGACGCAAACAATGCGTACATTGACATTCGATCTTACGTGTTAAACTTGCTTCAGAATAGAGGGATTGAAAGAGGAGAAATTACCACTTCTGATTCACATACAGTCGCAAGACAACTTACCCGTAGGGGATATTCCCCAATTGGTGATAGAATTAAAATAGATGTGATCTTGGATAAGCTTGCAAAATTAATAAAAAAAGCGGAAAAAGACATGGAGCCTGTGGAGTTCTATTATAAAGATTCGATCGAAGATGATGTTAAAATTTGGGGGAATCCGAGTTATTTCAATGTTATCATGACTACATTGCAAGAATGCATTCGAGTCTCTCAAAGATTATTCTCACTCAGTTTAGTGATCCCGACTTTCTTCTCACTTATTTTATTGTTGTTCTATTACAACATTCCAATACTCTAAAGAAAAAACAGAATTGACTTATTTTAAAAAATTTTAAAATTTATATTAATTTAGATCCTAATAATAGTAATTATAATTTAAAGAATGATTTTTATGGTTGGTTATTTAGACCTGATTGGTTGGTTAGATGGATTAACGGCGTTGGCGATCATAGTATCTTCAGTGACTTTCGGAATAGTGTGTGTTATTAAAGGAACAAGATCAAATGCAAAACTTTTAACTTATGCAGGAATAATGACATTATGTATAGGGAGCTTTTGGTTAGGTCCAACAACAGATCTTTTCATGTGGTTACTATTTGAAATACACATTACACCACCAGAAATCTATGGTCTATTAAGCTACACGATGATAGGTCCAGGGGTTGTGATTGTTGCCATTATAGGAGGCGAATTAATTGCACCTAGTAAAAAGAAGACCTTAATTGTAATAATGTCAATTTCAGGTATTATCTTTGAAATATTTTTATGGGGATTTACTACAAGTTCCTTCAAACCATTTGAAACTCCTGCACTAGGTCGTTTATTAGATGCAAGCTTTAACACCCATTATTATACATTCTTTTTAATTGCCTTTTTCTTAGTGTACCTATTAATTTTCGTTGCAACTGGATTTGCAGTTAAAGCAAAAAAGTCAATTGGTATTTTAAGAAATAAATTTATCTATATGGCAATAGCATTCTATATATTCGTTATTACAGGTTTATTTGATGCATTACTCGATCCTGGAATTGCAATAGGTATTGTGCGTCTTTTCATGTGCAGCTTTTCAGTGTTAATGTACTTAGGATTGAAAACATAATCTCATTTTTTTTTTTTTATATTGTCTAAATACTATATAGAAAGCATATAGATATCGTAGATTTTAATATACAAAATTTGTATTCATATATCTTAATTGTATCCAAAGAATTAACACGATAATAATGAATTCAAATATTGAAAATTTGGTTAAAATATCAATAG
>JAEORV010000365.1 GCA_016840695.1 Promethearchaeota archaeon | reverse complement strand
TTATAATCATCTCATCAGAATCATATATTAATTTTTCGATCTGATCTATCGACTCGAAACATTCCTCGTCTATCCTTATTAAACGATATTGATTCAATATACACCATTTTTCTAATTCTAGATCTTTCATTTGTTTGTCCTTTAGCTGACCCCTGATATCTTCAAAATGCCAAATCCCATCATACTCAAAGCATATTTTTAATTTATCAGAATATAGATCTCTGGACATATAAACATTTTCGTTTAATTTTTTTCTCCCTCCTGATTTCCATAGATCTTCGGGATATTTTTCCTTGAAGTGCTTGACAATCTCACGCTCAATTTTAGAAGAAAACCTTTTATTAGATGAGGTATAATCTATTTCATTAAATAATCCGTTTTTCCAAGCTGAAGAAACAGAATTGGAAATTTTATCTCTAGTTTCTTTTGATCTTGGTCCCCTACTATTCGCACAAGAACGAGAACAAAAATACTTTTCTCTTTTTTTCCCTTCCCTATACTTTATTTTAGTTTTTTGTTTACAATTCGGATTATAGCAATAAACAACCTCATTAACCCATTTACCAAATCTCTTCTCGTTACTTTTTTTGGTTATCTCTTTCAGCTTCAAAAAGTATTCAGAGTTATCCTTATGCTGCCATCTTATATGATTAGCTTTATCCTGGAATTTTTGAAATCCAATATTACAGATTTTACAATGATAATTAGCCATGGGTTTATTTTATATATCCTGGACAAGGCTAAAATTGAACCCATGGCTAATATTATAATAGGGGGACCCGGAGGGATTCGAACCCTCGTCTGGCTCGAATGATCAGAAAGACTCATTCACAGGCTTACTCTATTTTTTCTGAATAGAGAAACATAGGCTGGGTTTGTTTTTGTGCTGAGTTGATCCCTTCAAAAAACTCAGTGATCTTACCTATCAGCTAAATCTCACTCTCCATACATGTTCAGAGCTTGGTGTATTGGAGACATGTACTCCGCAGGGTTACTGGGTAAAGATCTATTGTGTGGTACTGTTAACCCTTTTTCCCGTGCGACTTTCTGTTCCTAGGTAGTCACCACCCGATGCTTAGGCTGCTAGAGCAGTTTCAGCAAATTCGATGTTCATCCCATCGAGCACGAGGTTACCCTCGCTGTCAACATAAGAGTTGCCGTTTAAAAATTCGATAGAGGATTTACGAGTTTCCAATCTAACTCGGCCTGCATCTCAAAGAACGATTTCGCCCATCAATTCCGGTCGGGCCCTTTTAATTATAGTATCTATCTTAAATTGGAAAGTTTCACAAAGGCAGATTAACCTTCTGAAGAATCTGATTTGAAACGTGGGTATAGATCTCGGTAGTTTTAGAGGATGAGTGTCCCGCGATTTTTTGGATTATCCTTAGATCTGTACCATTTTCCAGAAGATTAGTAAAACACGGGTGTCTAAGGAGGTGCATATGGTATTGATTACCTGTGTATTTCTTTACAAGATTGTTGTGTGCCATTAGTAGATAGCAACCACATTTCCAGTCACATTATTACCTTCATCGTCTATGTAAGTAACATTATCATATTGCCTACATATTTCAAATGTGCTGTAAATAGGTTCGTCATCTTCCATTTCCAAATGACATACTACTGCATCAGGATTCATTTCTTTAAGAATTTCAATTAGTTCTTTTACTGTTGTATTCTTCATCGTTCTAAAATTAACGGCACACAACATTGTATATAGTTAATACGCCAAGTTGGGTCAGTGCTTAATTTGAATGTTCAGGATAGGCGCACTAACCATATACCTATCCGTTATATGCAATGCTAAGACGGCTTAATTGCAATTATTTGAAACTTGCCATCACAAGCTGCATCTTCAGCGTCTTCAATGTTTTTGTAACAAGGGATGAAGCCGTCTACACCTTGTAGCTTTTCTTTTCGTTCTTCGCCTGTAATCGGGTCGGTGTAGGTTATATCTTGGCTTAATTTAAGCACAGCATATAACACTGTATAACCGTCAGGCTCTCTTACCTTTAGGTGTCTCATCCCTTCTTCTTCTCGTCTGTAATTTATTCCAGCCATATTTCTTTTATTTAGTTCGCCCGAACGGTTATACTCGTCCGTTATAAAACATTACCCACCGCACTCTATCCCTTTTAGTAGGGTGTAGCCTGTAATATTTGGTTTATAAATTGCTTTACTATTTGGGTATGTCCCTTCCCATCTAATATTAACCATTGGTGTCCATCTACTTTCCCAAACTCTACCTTCTGGGTCGGTATCTTTTATCCAATTGTATATTTTTATGCAATCTTCTGCATCCTTTTTAGTATCAGGATTTTTAAGTTGCTTCTGTAATCTGTCCATTAATTTTCCCATCGCTCAAAACGTTTTATAACAAAGGCTATAAACAAAAAGCCTCTGTTTGGTTAGTATTTCAATTTATCTTTAGTGGTTCGGCTTTCAGTTCATAGCCAAACCGTTATACACAATACTACGTTAATACTTCAATTAAAGGTTCTCCATCATAACCAATCGCATATAATAATCTATATGTTTTACCATCAATTTCATATCTTTCTTCGTAAATATGTAACGAACTACTTGTGCTAATCGGTTCATATTTAGAAAAGTCAATATCTGTTTCTATTTCTTTCCAAGTTTCCTTAAAATATTCTTTAATCCATTCTTCTGTATTCATATTTTTATTTTTTTCGTTGATAATACGTACTGTGTATAACAGTAATGCTAACTATCGAGTTTTTTAACCAATTTCTTTAAAGCGGTGTATTCACCCCAAGTCAACTGAAACCTTTTGCTTAACTTACCTACTATTTCTACATCAAATCCTTCACAATTTTTCCATTCGGTAACCTCTATGAAGTCTTGTTCATTTGCAATGTGGTCATACTTCTTTAAGTAACTAAACACCGCTTTTTTCGTGTACTTATCCATATCCTTTTTTTTAATTATCCGCACTACTGTTATACTTTACCGTTAGCAAACATTAAAACGATTTGCTAGCATGGTATAGATCGTAATAAAAAATTAATCCACCGCACTTGGTGGTAATGGTTGTTCCATCCAGTGTGTAAATTCTTCGGCTTCTTCAAGTTGTTCATCAAACCAATTATACGCTAAAAATTTACCGTCTTTCCAAACAGCAACAACCATTCTTACTAATTTTCCGTGAACACTACATATCAAGCAATTTTGACCCTCTATTGGTTTCTCGTTTTCAATTTTTTTCCATTCCATAATTTAATTTTTTAATGCGTTTATACCCTATACGTTATACATCTCGTCTATTAAATTATCAACAATTGCTAATGCTTTTTTCATATCGCTAAATTTACCGTTACCCCCTAGAAACAATCCAATCTCCTCATCTGTGGCGTTTTCACAAATATAATCATACTCTTCATCATTTATATACCAGGA
>JAEORV010000364.1 GCA_016840695.1 Promethearchaeota archaeon | reverse complement strand
ATTGGAGACAATGCGTATTATTACGTGTCTACGTATGACAACGAATCGTATAGTCCTGTAATTGTGTACGGTAAGCAAAGAGAAAATTGGAAAAAGTACTGTCAAAGATTAGTTCCGAAAGCTGTTAAACACTTACTAGAGCGTATCGGCAAAGAGTACTATATAGGTACAGACGACGTTATCACGGGACTCATCGAAGTACTAGTACTTGAAGGGTACAAAGTAATCGAGCTAGAAGAGTTTAGCTTGTTAGACAGGGAGCTGCGCAATAGCAGCTGGAGTGTGATTGTAACGCCAGAGTTGATAGAATCCCTTAATGCGGACGAAATCCGAGCACACGAAGAAGCCGTGTGCAATCTAATGGAACATAATACTGTTGCTGACTCGCTAGACGAGCCGTAGTAAGTGTAGTTTTTGTTAATGGAGGTGAAAAATGGGAATTAGTGTTGATGCAACAATATGTTTTGGAGTCGTTGTCGATTCTGGAGATTTGCCTTGGAAAAAATACGACCCAGAAACTGGTGAAAATATCTACGAAAGCGAGGAAGATTGGTGGCGTGAAATAAACGGCTACAAAAATCCTTATGAAATATGGGAAGATGCTGATAATAAAAAACCCGGTATTACTGATGAAGATGAAGAAAGGTATTACGATTATATTCATCAGTGGGACAAAAGATATCCGATGCCTTTCGAATTATTATATTTTTGGAGCTATGATAATACCGACAACTTTATTCTATGTGTTCCTTCGAGTATTATATGTGCTGACGGCTGCGAGAAATTAAACATATCAAAAATCAAAGTTAGTAACCAAGCCAAAGAAAAATTCAGAGAGTTTCTGAAAAAATATAAAATAAAAAAACAACCAACATGGCTGCTTAGTGCGCTTTATGGTTAGGATTGTTGGTTTGGTTTGTTTTATTAAATACTAAAATTGGAGGAACCAGTGCACAAAATTGAAATTCGAACTATTCAGGAAGTAGGGAAAATAACTTGTGGAAATTGTAGGTTGTACTATAAACCTATTCACGGTAGTTACTATTGTATGGTGTACAACGAGTTGTTATTAACAACTAATACAGGAAGGGTACGAAGAAGCCCTACGTGTATACAGAAGCAAATTGACATTGCACTAGCGCAGGCTCAAGATAAAGAAAACTATAAACCAATAAAGGAGTAACGTATGAGTTACCCAGATATGGAGGAAAAAATGGAAAATTCTGTTAACGAAAACAAAGAAATTGAGGATGATAGCTCTATGCCGAAAAGAGGCACCAAAACAGCGGCAGAAGTACTTCAAGGAGTAGCAAAGCATTTCGGCAAAGATATAACGATTGAGCAAGCTGAAAAAATAGTAAACACAGAACATTGGTGTACAAAAACACACGAACTTCGTCCTGACGATGTAATAGTGCCAATTGACGAAAAACATGTCAAAAATTTAATAGTTGACGCCCTGACAAACTGTCCCTGTGCTCTAAAAGTCGCGCCAATAGAGGAGCACGTTAAGGCGCTTGCTACGCAAACAGATGCGCTTGCGCAGCGCATTAAAAACCTTGAAGCGCGTATATCGATAATTGCTGTAAAGGAAGTGGTTGAGGAAGAGCAAACTGTGATAGAGAAGACGCGAGAGGCTGAAGTACTTGAAGAAGTCGAGGATAGAGAAAAAGAAATAGAAAACTGCGAGAAACTGGAGTATGGGGCAAAGCCTAAAGCTCGCAAAATCGAGGTCAAGTATGAACCTGAGAAAAACGAAAATTTTCCATACCACTTTTATGTAGATGGAAAATATATTAGTGCTGTTACAGAAAAATTTACAATATATAAAGGTTTTAGCGACTTAAACACTGAAGAAATAGAATCAGCAAAACAGCAATTTGAGAAACTGAAAGAGCAAAAAAGCAAGAAAGAATGTGAGAATTTCGGAGAATATCCTCACAAAGAATGTGAAACATGTGACGACAACAGAGGATATGATGCTTGCCAAACAGAAGTAAAACGCCGAGAAAAACTAAGAGAAAAAGCTGAATGGTATCTAAAAGATAATTTTAGTATTCACGACATGTTGTTAGACGGTTCACGAATTATTCAATTAGAAGAGTATTGTAAGTATTGGGAATGTTCACAGGTAGAAGTTTATGAAAAAATCATAAAACATTACGAAACCAGCGAGGAATACTATAAGTATAAATTCGACCAACTGATTGAGTTGCTTTTCGATATCAGGAATCAGACAAAATTCGAAATGTATTGCATTAACGATGAGACAAACTATTTAGTCAGCACAGACTACTACAATCCAACATTTAATTCGATAAATATCCAAGGTGATATTGAATATGTCGCAGAGCAAACAGGAAAAACACGTCTCGAAGTAGTTATCGAGCTAATTGAAGTTTGCAATAAATCAGATGTAATTAAGGAGTAGTCATGCGCTTAAGTCCGAAAGAATATTATTTACTTGAATATCAGTGGTTTGATGAATATGATAAAATAATATTTTACGGTGATGAGATTGATTGGCATGATTTATGCCAAGAATTATTGCCAAAAGCACAGAAAAATTCTTTAGAGTCAGGAAAGATAGCTGACGATTTTATTGGTCATAGAGATGTATACAACGAACTTATTGAATTATTAAAACAAAAAGGTTATGAAGTTGTCATATTAGACACTTTTAGAATGGGTGGAGATGAAATTATGCAAAGGGATATTCCTGATTATAATCATCAATTTTTTAGTGACCTTGAGCTTTATGAAGAAGTTCTTAAGCATAACGAAAAAATAGAGGATGAACGTAAAGCAAGAATGGATAAATTAGAAGATGGAATAGTTCGAACAAAACAAAGAAAAAGACTTAAAACACGAAAAAGACTTAAAACACAATCAAAAGAAGAAAAATTGGAGAATCTTAAACAAGCGATGCAAGATAAAGATTTTATTAATGATAATCAATCCGTTATTGATGACTTCAGGTGTGCTGATTCTGACGGCATGAAAGAAGGTGAATGATGGAAGAAAGCACTGTCAAAATATGTCATTGTGGAATTTGTGATAATGTTATTTATATTCCAATAGATAGTACATGACCAGAAGTATGTCCTGCTTGCAATAACGGGATAAGTACTATTTATTCTTTTGATAAAAATTCTACAAGCGATATTGGTCATATTGTTTGGGGAGAGGGGTATTAAATATTATTTGAAGAGGTGAGTAATGAACAAAAGTGATTATGAAAAGTTGCGTTCTGATTTAATGGTTAATCATTATTTATTAACAGCACTAATATTGATATGTTATGCAATACTTATGTACGGTTTTTTATCACCAATCGAACAGCAAAACAAAAAAATCATTGAATTGTTAGAGCAGCAAACACAGACACAAACGTATAAGGATACGAAAGAGAAAACATGCAAGAAATAAA
>JAEORV010000363.1 GCA_016840695.1 Promethearchaeota archaeon | reverse complement strand
ATGCTCTTCTGGTAATTCTATTTTTTCACTCATAATTGTAATTCAATCTGTTATTATTTATACCTTATACTTATATTGGATATAAATTTCACCAAAGTGTTAAAATTTTTAAAATCCAACTTATATAATAATATCACTTAGAAAATCGAGTAAATCTGTTTGTATAATGCTTTTATATAGCGTGAGTGAAAATGGAGCTTTAAGAAAGGTAAAAAAAGTCGATTTCGCTGAAAACAAGGTTTTTTTAATCGACGACAATAAGACAATTTTTTTATGGCAGGGTCAGAAAGCTTCAAAAAAGAAAAAGGAGTTAAGCGAGAAAAAAGCAGGGGCTTTAAATAAAAAGAGAGAAGAGCCTGCTAAGATACAAATCTTTGAGCAAGGCAAAGAATATGGGTCGTTCCTTCCCATAATGGAAGGTTTAAAGAAGGGATTTGGCCAAATATCGCCTATTGAAAGGAGAGAAGAATTAAAAATCAAGTACGAGGATACAATAGACCTTCTTGATGCAGGTCTTACGCCCGATTTAGAAGCCGTGATAACCGTAAATGCCCATACTCTAGCACAAAAAGCAAAATCTTACGAAGAATTATGCAAGATATTAGCAGAATTGCAAATTTCTCTCACCAAAGAAAAGGGCAAGCCAACCGTAAAAGAGATTAAGAAAAAGGAAGAAGAAATCTTTAAATCCTCGTCAACCTATGAAGAACTATGTTGGTTGATCAGTCAAATTCGTTTAATAAAAGAAAAGAAAATAGGTAAACAGAAGCTAGCCGATTTCAAGCCACCTTCTTAGTTACAACTCAATCACGATTATAGACATTGAAGGCATTTTTAAACTTAACTTATTTCTCTCAACTTCAAAGTTAGAAGAGTCAAAATTTTTTGGTTTCACTTGATCAGGATTGTCAAAGGTGTTATGAGAATTCATTTTCTCTCCTCGAAGGATCCGAGCAGAAATCTTCCTATCCTTTAGTTCAATATGAGAAAATTCAATAGAGATATCAATCGCATCATCAAGTTCTATATTCGATAATGACACATGAATTTTCTGCTCATCATCGATAGAAGCCGAACCGTGAATAGCAAAAAGGTTTTTCTTCCCTTGCTCGCACTTTTCTGAAGTGATAGTCGTCGGTAATAAGGTTGCATCTTGATGAACTTGATACATGTCAAACACATGATAAGAAGGAGTCAAGAGCATTTTTTCATCTTGAGTTAAAATCATTGCTTGCAGTACATTAATCGTCTGAGCTATGTTTGCCATGTGGATTCGATCGCAATGATTGTTAAACATATCTAAATGCAGTGATGCTACTAAAGCATCGCGCATTGAGTTTTGTTGATAAAGAAATTTAGGATTCGTTCCTTCTTCTGCTCTCCACCATGTCCCCCATTCATCAACAATTAAGCTTACACTATTTCTGGGGTCGTGTATGTCCATTATTCCAATAATTTTTTCAATAATTTTTTCGTGTTGTAGCGCATTTTGCATAGTGCTATACCAGCGCCTTTTGTTAAATTTGATAGAAGGAGCCTCGAATCCTGCTCTAGTATAACAATGAAAGGTAATGCCATGAATTATTAAATTATTTTCATACGCTCCCAAATTATTCTGAGGGATTGTTTTTTTCAACAGAACATCATACCAATGCAATATAGTGTCGATAGGATATTCCTTTGTAATACCACTGGCAATCTTATATAATTGATTCCCAGGAAGATTCTTACAATATGTAGAATATTGACAGTATAGATCTGAATAATATTCAGCAGACATGGTTCCACCACATCCCCAATTCTCGTTTCCAATGTCCCAATACTTAATTTTCCAAGGTTTCTCTTTTCCATTCGTCCTGCGAAGTTCTGCAAGCGTGCTCTTTCCATCAAAAGTAATGTACTCAATCCAATTTTTCATTTCCTGAACGGTTCCACTACCAACATTACCGCATATACAAGGTTCGCACCCAAGTTGTTCACATAAATCAAAAAATTCGTGAGTGCCAAAGGAGTTATCTTCAAGTACTTCACCCCAATGGGTGTTGATGGTGACAGGTCTTTTATCTTTTGGTCCTATACCATCCTTCCAGTGATATTCGTCTGCGAAGCACCCTCCTGGCCAGCGTAGGTTAGGTATCTTTATTTTTTTTAACGCTTCAACGATGTCGTTTCGAATACCTCTCGTATTTGGAATTGAAGAGTCTTCTCCAACGTAGAATCCATCGTAAATACACCGTCCTAGATGTTCAGCAAAATGGCCATAAATATGCCTACTTATTTTTTTACTATCTTTTGTTATTTCAGTATCAATTATTATGTTAGCCATCTGTATTTATTCCTCGTATTTTCTAGAAAAAATTATTCTTAGATTATTAAATTATTATAATCCATAAATTTAATTTAAAATTCTATTTATATAATAATAGTATAAGATGCTTTCAGAAAACATTCCGAATATCATTGAATCTCTAAAATCGAACGATATCAAAGAAGTAAAACTAGCAATATTAAACTTCAAGGGAGATAAATATCCGAAATCTACTCTTCTTGACACGAATAAAAAATACCATGATATCTTCGAAAATAACTATTACCATGTCCTTTCTTTCCTACTGAGACTGAGAAAGTTCAAATATTTTAGACAGTTATTAGACTTTTCCGATAAGGTAGATGTATTTATTGATGTGGAAAAGATTCCAAACAGACTCGAAATCATTTCTAAACTTCATTACAATTACCTGAGAGCGTTTCAATTTGGCAAGATTATCGATTTGACAAAATTCTTGAATAATTATGATTTACTCGAAAGAAAGCTTTCTCAAGAAGAACTCAAACCGATAAACGAAATAAAGAAAGACAAGATAGTCATAGCAAACCTTGAGGATTTATTTGGAAATGTTTCAGATTCTTTAATACATTACGTCTTAAAAACAATGGTAGATAACATTTTCAAATTCCTTGTCCAGTACCTTAACTCGAGCGAAGCCGTAAATTATTTAAGCCAGATGCCCTTAACGCGAAGACAACTTCTATGGCAACTTGATGGATACCCAATGTATGGCTTAAGCATTCAAAAGATTGGGCGAGTCAAAAGATTTTTAAGAGTCATTCAAGATAATCAGGGATCCTTTAATGAATTCAAGCAAAAAGGGGATTCAAATTTATATTATTTAAATTATGGATATAACAAAACGCATTTAATCTCTTTAAACAATCTTAAGAAGAATGATGATAAACTGAGAAACTACAAGGATGAATACAAGTTTTATAACATGTCGATGGTGCTTCTAGGTGGATTAGGTCCTCAAGGTCATGGATTTACTTATTCAACACCTTTAGGAGAAGTCGTCGAAGTATGTAGCGATAGAAAGGAAAATGAAGCCATCATCATAAAATATAAGGAGTTCTTAAAACAGCAGTTTTTAAAAAGATTA
>JAEORV010000362.1 GCA_016840695.1 Promethearchaeota archaeon | reverse complement strand
CGATATTTTTTTGAAATTAGAATAAAATATAATATTTGCTCTTTTCTTCAATTAAGCTCATCTTCTTTCATTATTGTTAATTCTCTTATCTTTACTATGGTGTAAACTTTATATTGATCTACGAATATACTATAATAAGAAAACATTAATAATGTGGTTTTAAAACAATGTTTAAAAAATTTAAATCAGACATTACTAAGGAAGAATTGGATGCGAAAGTACAACCAACTTACCAGGGCAAAAATATAGATTGCACGTTTACGGGAAGTAATAAACTTTTTGACTTAACTCCACAGCCAGGAGAGGTTGTGAGCCCAGAAACCGCAAAAGGGTTCATGCGTTCAGTAAGGAATACATTTAAAACTTGGAACCTAGCTAGAGCAACAAAATACGGAAATATTAACAAAAACGGGGAAGCACTGTCAAGAACAAATACAACGCCAGAGTTTTGGAAAGAATTTGAACGAATTGCTAAGGAGAAGGGAGTACAAATCATCAATTACATGCCTGTCATGAAAGATTTTGTATTTTACGATCTTGAGGTGTACGGGAAAAACGCGATCATAATGGGTCAAGAGATGAGGTGGGATAGGATTAAAACTGCTAATAGTACATTAGCCGCATGGGAGTCAATGCGACTGCAAGATGTCTTGGGAGCAACCACTATACAGTTAACAGAATACTTACAAGAACAAGGATACAAAGCAGAAGCTCACGTACCATTTGGAGGGAAGATCTTAGTTCCACCTCATGTTGTAGCTGCAACACTAGCAATTAAGGGAAAGGCGGGTCTTCCGATCACGCCTGAATTCGGACCTAGGATGAGGTGGGGTATTATCACTGTTGATTGCGACATTCCAGAAACTAAAAAAAGAGATTTGAGCGAACTCCAAGCGTTTTGTGACGGGTGTAATCTTTGTGTAGAAGCGTGTCTTGGAGATGCGATTTTTGAAAAACCAATTGCAAAAGAGGGGGGAATATTGACACATATCGATCGAGATGCATGTCTTGAAACACTAAGAACACAAAGTTATTGTTCACTCTGTTTAAAGGTGTGTCCACCTGCGGTAGAGCCAAAAGCGAAGGTATTTAATGATATGATAGAAAAATTAGAATATAGCTTATTATAATTTAAAATTTTAAAGATGTATTAATCATGAGTAAAGAAATAGAACCAACCTATATAGGTAAAAACGACGGATTAGTTTTTAAAGTCCCATCAGAACTTTTTAAAATGAAGATAGGAGACAATATTGATAAGGAAAGAGCGAAGACATTTAGTAAATACCTTAGAGGAACTTTTAAGGGATTGCAGGATGCCATTAAATCAAAAAATGGAAATGAAAATAATCTCAAGACCGAAACAACTCCCGAATTCTGGCAAGAATTTGAAAAGAAAGCTAAAGAAATGGGCGTAGATCTCATAGGATATACCCCTGTTAACCCGAATTTCATTTTTAAAAACATGAGAATCTATGGAAAAAACGCAATCGTGCTTGGACAAGAATTGTTATGGTCGCAAATAAAAACGGCTCCTTCCGTAGATTGCGGGATCGAATGTTTTCGTGTATATCAAGAACTTGGAGAAAGTACGCTCAAATTAACTGAATATTTAAAAGAATTAGGATATAAAAGCGAAGCACATCATCCATTTGGGGGTAATCTTCTTTATCCATATCACGCCGTAGCAGCAAAATTAGGAATAAGAGGGCAAAACGGACTTGTTATTACGCCTGAATTCGGTCCACGCCAAAGGTGGGCGATTATAACCACCGATGCGGATATTCCAAAAAGTCCTGAAAGAGATTTTAGTGAAATGAAGAATTTTTGTGAAAGATGTGGAGCATGTGTTAAGAACTGTAAGGGTAAAGCTGTATTAGTAGATCCTATTGAAAAAGTAAAGGATTCTGGTGTCATAACTCACATTGAACGCTCAAAATGTATCGAAAGCTTGATGAATAACAATTTTTGTTCATTATGTTTAAAAATCTGCAGCTTAGGTCATCCTAAAAAAGATAAAGTCAAAAGTGATAACATTTAAAGATATTATAGAAAAATTAGAATATAGCTTATTATAATTAAATTTAATTAAAGAATCAATCATGAGTATAAATATTAAACCAACTTATGTCGGAAAAAATGAAGGACTGGTATTTGTGGTACCACAAGAACTCTTCACGATGGGAGTGGGATCAGAAAAGATTGAGAGAGAGGCGGCAAAGAACTTCAGCAAATACATACGGGGAACTTTTAAAGGATTTCAAAAAGCTAGAAAAACAAAGTATGGGAATGAAAATAACACCAAGACTGAAACAACTCCAGAATTTTGGAAAGATTTTGAAAAAAAAGCAAAAGAAATGGGTGTTGATCTCATAGGATATACCCCCGTTAATGAAGATTTCATTTTCAAGGATCTAAAAGTATTTGGAAAAAACGCTATCATCCTTGGAATGGAAATGCTCTGGTCGGAAATGAAAAAAGCACCTCACGTTGATACGGAAATAGAATGCTTTCGAGTATATTACGAACTTGGAGAAATAACGATTAAAATGACAGAATTTTTAAAAGAACAAGGGTATAAAACCGAAGCACATCATCCCTTTGGGGGCAAGCTTTTATTTCCTCCTCATGCTGTACAAGCAGGATTAGGAATCGTAGGCCGGAACGGTATCGTGATAACTCCAGAATTCGGACCACGTCAAAGATGGGGAATAATCACTACAGACGCAGAATTACCCGATTTAGTTGAGAGAAATTTCGACGAAATGAAGGAGTATTGCAAAACCTGTGGTTCGTGCGTGAAAAACTGTAAGGGTGGAGCAGCTTACGAAGAACCTATTGAAAAAGTGGCAGGAAGTGGAGTTTTAACGCATATAGAAAGATCAAAATGTATTAAAAGCATTTTAAATAATACTTACTGCAGTGTATGTCTTAAAATTTGTCCACAAGGTCATCCAAAAAAAGATAAAAATTAACTTCGCTCGTTTACCATTATCAATAATTTCTTAATTTTATCCTCATCAATATCGTCTTTAGATCTAACTTTTAAGTGCCTCATTGTTTTTCCAGTTCCTTCAAAGAGGTTTATCTCTTCTGTAGTTAATCCCTTAATTGAGAAACCTAAATTCACATGAGCTTTTAAGGCAACAATATAGAATTTATTTCCGTAATTAGGTACACCCCATTTCATTTCCTCTTTTATAGAAGGAAATGTGTTTAAAATGATATCTCTTAAAATCCGGCAGAGCTCTTTTTGAGGAGAATTCTGTTTCTCGATATATTCATCAACCTTTGGATCCATACTAATAAAAAAAGAATGATTTGCTTATAACTATAAATAGTGTGAAAACTTTTTGATGATAATTGGTTAATCGTTATGTTTGAGCATACCAATCAATATTCTTTTCTCTATCATACCTACTTAAACATGAGAATTTT
>JAEORV010000361.1 GCA_016840695.1 Promethearchaeota archaeon | reverse complement strand
TCGTCTTTTATTTCAATTATATTGTTTATTGTCATAGTGGCTTTAGTAAATTCTACTCAAAATATGATATCTCCCAATCTTGGGGATATCTCGATATATTTTGGGTTTGGAGGGGCAACAGTACAGATAGGGGGGTTAACGTTCGTTTTCATGATTATTTCAGGCATTTCAATAGCTATCTTTGGTTATCTCACGGATAAAATAATTAGAAAATGGCTTGTTGTCTTAGGATCGCTAATTTATTCCATTTCTTCAATATGCACGGTGTTTATATCGCCTGGAATAAATGGTTTTTATGGATTCCTATTTCTCATGGCGCTTGACGGTATTGGATTTGGGATAATCATTCCCTCAATTTTCTCTTTAATCGGGGATTTAATTAAGCAGGACGAGCGTTCTAAGGGATTTTCTTTCTTCTCAATCGCATCACTTTTAGGCATGGCGACTGGACTTGGATTATCTACCGCATTAGGAGGGACAGATTGGAGAGGATCGTTTTTTATCGTCGGAATCGTGGGTTTAATCGGAGGTTTCATATCTTTACGATTTCAAGAACCATCTCGTATAGGCAAGGATTATTCCTTTTTAACCGAAAAAGAAGCTATTGATTACACTTATAGGATAAAAGCATCTGATTTCAAGGTGATTTTCAAGAAAAGATCAAACATTTGGTTGATAATTAATTTTGTTGACACGATACCAACGGGAATAATATTATTTTTACTTTACGAGTACATGCAAGATTACCACAACGTTCCTAATGATACAACATTAATATTCTTAATATTGATACTACTCAGCACCTTGATTGGAACGGTTTTTTTTGGATATATAGGAGATAAGCAATTTCAGCAAGGGAATAAAAAAGCACGAGTAAGGTTAGCTTTATACGGAAATGTAGTACCAATCCCATTCGTGTTCATAGCCTTTATAATACCATTTTGGGCTCCCAACAATGCGTCCATAGGTGATTTATTTTCAATACCTAGTGCAATATTGATGGTGCTTTTACTGGTGATAGGGATTTTTATAAACGGTGCTGTGAATGGAAGTTGGTACGCTACCCTAGTAGATATAAACCTTCCAGAGCATCGAGGGACTGTTTTAGCAACAGCCAATCTTTTTGACATAGTAGGAAAAGCAATTGGTCCATTAGTGGGAGGATTGATCGCAGATGCTTTTGGTTATTTATCTGGAATTAATATTTCAATTATATTTTGGCTGTTATTACCGTTCTTTTGGATCCCCGTGCTGAAAAATATCACTGCTGAGATGGAATCAACGGAAAAAGTCTTCAAAGAGAGACTTGAAAAATTATAAAGAAATTTCATATTCTATATACACTCTTTGATTTTTGATTTTTGATTTAGTTGGACTTTTTATATAAATATTTTAAATATACTACTGTTTAACTTTTTAAAATAAGTGAATATCGATGTCAATTTCGTGTCAGTCTTGTAAGCAAAAGATTAATAAAGATGATAAGAACCAAATTTTCGTATTTAGTCTTGGTGAATTTATAAACGGGGAATTTCTAGAAAGAGAGACATTTCATTACCACATGGAATGTCTCAATAACTATAAGTCATATAAAAGAAAAAAAAAAGCAGTACTAAATATATGAAACGATAAAATCCCTTAACTTGCTTATATTACTTTAAATTTTATGTAATTTTAATGGTGAAATGCTAAAGTGTTGGAAAATAACTTGATTGAGAAAAAAATAAAACTTTTAAAATTAGTTCAAGCAAGTAAGACCAAAGGAAAAATGGGTTTGGATGATTATAAGAAATATTTGAATAATAAGTATAAGATAAGTGAAATAAAGCGTATTATTCGCGATTTTTCTGCTCGTAGTTAAGAACGTAATTTAATAATGTCAACTTTAACCTCCTCGCCAATCGAGAGAAGCGCTATAGAGGCTGGTGGACCAAATGAATTGCCTTCAATATAACCTTTGCCTGGATTTATTAACAGCAAATCATCCAGTTTATTGATTTCTGAATCGTGTGTGTGTCCATATATGATTATTTCCACGTTATCTTCTTTGAATACTGCCAACGCTCGTTTTCTCGATTTTTCTGATGGGCCTCCTATAATAGGATGGGTGATTCCTATCCGGATGCCTGAAATTTCAATGATTTTTTTTGTAGGAACAATTTTTCTAATTTCTTGAGGATCTGCATTACCACAAACACCCTCGAATGCTTGACCTTTCAGAGCAATAAAACCATCTATCACGTTTTTAGATATATAATCTCCAACGTGGATGACTCGATCAGCTTCTTGAATTGCATCGATCATCTCATTGGGCAAATCCTTAAAATCACGCGCGTGAGTATCTCCCACGATCACTATTTTAACAGGCATTTTGATTTGAATTACTTAGAAATTAAAAAATAAGAATAAATAAAGTAGAGTGTTATACCTTGACGACCCATCCAAATTCGTCTTCTAACTCTAATCGTTGTATTCCAGTTAGTAAATCGTAGAGTTTTATGGTAATTTCGCCTGGTTCTCCATTGTTATATACGATTTTTTTATCCTCTAATGTTACTGATCCAATAGGTGTGACAACTGCAGCTGTTCCAGTACAGAATGCTTCTGAACAAGATTTTTCAAATAATTCCTTGTATGAAATGTCCCTTTCTTCAACTTGTAGGCCTAACTTTTTTTCTGCTAATTCTAAGATTGATCTTCTAGTAATTCCAGGTAAAATTGTACCTGTTGTTTTTGGAGTAGCCACTTTTCCGTCAATCATGGCGAAAAAATTAGCAGTGCCTACTTCATCAATGTATTCCATATTTGCAGCATCTAAGTATATGATTTGGGCGTAACCTTTAGCTTTCGTCTCCTTTGCGGGTTTCATAGTACCAGCATAATTACAACATGTTTTAGCATAACCCGTTCCTCCAGGGGCAGCTCTCGTGTATTTCTTAGATATTTCTAAATCAATTGCTTTGAAACCTTCAGGAAAATAGGGTCCTACAGGGATAGTAAAGATGATTAATTTATATTCTGTTGCGGGTGCAACGCCTAAAATAGGTCCGTTACCTATCATAATTGGTCTTATATATAAAGCACCCCCGCTATCTAAAGGTGGAACATAATCTGCGTTTGCTTTTACTACTTGTTTTACGGCATCAACGAATTTGCTTACATCGTAAGAGGGCATTAACATCCTTTTTCCGCTTTCGTTTAACCTTTTCCCGTTTTCTTCTGGTCGGAATAAGACAATTTCACCGTTTTTAGCTTTTAAGGCTTTCATTCCTTCAAATATGCCTTGACCATAATTTAACACGCAAGCTCCTGGAGAAATCTCAAATGGTCCAAACGGAACAAGTTTTCCTTCTGTCCAGCTACCATTTTCAAAATCTGAAACGAACATGGTTTTAGTTTCAATAAAATCGAAGCCAAGCGAGTAGAAATCAATATCTTCTGCTT
>JAEORV010000360.1 GCA_016840695.1 Promethearchaeota archaeon | reverse complement strand
TATTACACAACTGAAATTGATTATGCCTCTTTTGATTGGATTGATGTAAGTATATTTAAAGGGATGATAAATGTTACTTCACCTGATTTTATTAACACAACTACTAAAAGAATAACTATCCAAAATGGAAGCTTTTCAGATGACTATACAGAATGGACAATAAACGCGTATTCTCCTCATTCATTTTTCTTCTTGAATGTTCCTATTACGACATTCCAACCATCTCAAGAATTAAAATTTTCTATTACTAATCCCATTCCTGGTAACTACACTTTTAGATTATTCGATCTATTTGGAGATAATATTTATAGTAAAACAATTATAATTCCTGATGATCTGAACCAATTTTCTTATTTGCTCCCTTCAAATTCGCATCAAGGGATTTACAATGCGTATATTTTCTTTTTTAACAGGACTCACGCGGGATGGCAACATCAAGCATTTACAATTTATGTCCCATTTATACCAGATCCAAATGCCGCATATATCATCATTATTGCAATATTTACGGTTGTATCTATCTCCGCAATTGCAGGATTTACATCATACCAATTAGTAAAAAGGCATAGAACGAAAAGAGAAAGATATCGACAAAAAATACTCAACATGTATATGGACGTTTTCAATTTGAATTACTTCATGGTATTGAATAGAGCATCCGGTTTGAATGTGTACGAACTAGCTCTGGCCGGGAAAGAGATAGATCCTACGTTAGTTTCTGGGTTTTTACAAGCCATTAGAACGTTCGGAATTGAACTCACTGACGCACAAGATCAATCTCAAACAATTAAACTCGAATTTCAAAATTCAAAAATCTTAATGGCTGAGTTCAGGCAATTTCGATTGATTTTTATCATGAAGGAAAATCCTTCTCAGGACTTTATAGACTCGATTAGGCTCTTGTCTCAAGATATAGACGATATCTATGGAGATTTTATTGAAGAATTCAAAGGTGATAGGCAACATTTCACGGGAATAAGAGAGCTCCTCGAGAGAGATTTGAACATTTCCTTAATGTATCCTCTAAAAATAGTGCAATCAGAACACGTAAGGCTCAAACCCGCTGAAAAAAGCATTATTAGTAAAGCACACACGATAATGAAAGAAAAAAATAATAAATACTTTTATGTATCATATCTCTTGGCGAACAAAAAAGAATTTACCACGAGAACTGCAGAAATCATTCTACAACTAATCCGTAAGAAAATATTTCAACCTATTATTTAAATCAATTTTCTCAACAAATCCTATTGACATTTGTTAATGATAAAAAATAAATAAAAAAAAAGGAAATCTGTAAGACCCGAACATACAAAAAACAAATTACTCAATTAATTCTTTTTTTATATACTTCTTTTTCTTGCAAATATTTCCGTGCTTGTGCTTAATTATTACTTTTCGAAAAGATAATACAAATTACCTTCTATTTCTTGGTGCTTTTTCAATAACTACGACGTCGCTGGCTTGTTGACCTTTTTCACCCTCTACAATTTCAAATTCCACGACGTCTCCTTCGTACATCGTTTTGAATTCGTCGTCGCCACCTTTGATGGCAGAATAGTGAACAAAAATATCTGTTTCTTCACCGTCAATAGTTATGAATCCGTACCCCTTTCTTGGGTTGAACCACTTTACTGTTCCTTTCGTCAAACTAAAAACCTATGTTGATTGTTAAAACTGTCCCTATGTTACTTTTTGGGACAATTATTTAAAAAAAATGAATTATTCGTAAAAAAGCTTATGTTATTGATCTTGTCATGTTCTCTAAGTATTTTTTTTAAAAATTTATATAGATAAACGATTCTTATGGTTATTATTAAATACTAGAAAAATCATATGAGTGAAAAAAATACATGAACGACGATAATCCTTTTAACACGGAAAAAAAGCCCTTATATAAGGGTCACACCATAAAATCCGTCTACATTCCAGTGAGAGATGGTGTAAAAATTGCCGCTGAGGTTTTACTTCCTAAAGGCTTGCCAGAAGGAAAAAAAATACCCGCGATTTTAGTGCAAACGCGATATTGGAGATCAGCTAGTCTGAAAAAACCTTTCAAATGGCTGATTAAATTTACAACGAATCCAATGCTCATAAAAAACATCCCAAAATATGGTTTTGCATTGATAGAGACCGATGTGAGAGGGACGGGAGCATCGTATGGAACGAGGCCTTACCCGTTTTCCGAAGAAGAAATTAAAGACGGTGCCGATGTTGTTGATTGGATCATAAAGCAATCTTGGTCGGATGGAAATGTGGTCACATGGGGGAATTCTTACACGGGAATCACGTCGGAATTAACAGCGACGCTAAATCATCCCGCACTCAAGTGTCATCTCGTAAAACACCCACCAGCTTGGGACGCGTATCCCCAAGTAATGTTTCCTGGGGGGTGTTTCAACGAATATTTCATAAAATATTGGTCCACTCTAGGACAAGGCCTAGATCAAACCGATGGAAGTGCATTGCTAGCTTTTAAACCAGTTGAACCTTTAATGGCGAAATTAGGTCCTAAAGCGGCTTATGGCGTTAAATCCGTGACGGGAGAGAGAGAAATTCTAAAAGCAATCGCAGAAATACACAAGCAAAATAAATATCCATATGATTATGGCGAGCGAGTCGTTTTTAGAGACGATCAGATTGAAGATGGAACTACTATTGATGACATCAGCATTTTCACGAAAAAGGAAAAAATTGAGAAAAATAATGTACCTCTCTACACTTTTGGTTCCTGGCAAGATTCCAGCACGGCAACTTTAGTTATTAGTCGTTTTTTATTGTATAAAAATCCAATAAAGGCCGTTATTGGTGATTGGGACCATAACGGGATCAAGAAAGCTAATCCATATTATTCTCACAAGGTAAAAGTGATACCCGGTAAAGAAGATCAAATAAGAGATTGGATAAATTATTACGAAGAATGCTTAAATGGCAATATTCCGGAGAAAACGCTTTATTACTTCACAATGGGAGAAGAAAAATGGAAGAAGACAACGACTTGGCCTCCTAAGGGGCAAACCAAAGAGAAATGGTACTTTAATGCAAATAATGCTCTTTCTCAAGAGAAACCTCAAGCGGATTCTGGAACCGACGAATACGAGGTGGATTACGAAACAACTACGGGGATTAGAAATCGATGGTATACGCTTTTAAGCCTGCGTGTTATTTATAAAAATCGGAAAGAAGAAGAAGCACGGTGTTTAACATATACTAGCGCTCCGTTACAAGAAGACATTGAAATCACTGGTCATCCTATTGTAACATTAATGATGAGTTCTTCTCACGAAGACGGCATGGTTCACGCTCATTTCGAATTCCTTGACGAGAAAGGAGAGATTCATTGGATAACTGACGGTCAACTTAGGTTCATACATCGCAAAATTTCGGAAGAAGAACCTCCTTATAAGATCTTCACTCCTTATCATTCCTATTTAAAGAAAGACAATT
>JAEORV010000359.1 GCA_016840695.1 Promethearchaeota archaeon | reverse complement strand
ACCAGTCATTTGTCGTCCTGCTGGACGACGGCATCGACCGTGACGCGGTCATCCGCGCCATGCGCGAAAAAGGCGTTGAGACCACGCTCGGCACCTACGCGGTACACGCGCAGCCCTTCTACATGCGCAACTATGGCTACCGCCCGGGCGACCTGCCGCGCTCATACACCGCCTTTAGGCAATCGCTGACGCTGCCGCTCTATCCCCAGATGGATGAGGGTATGCTGGATACGATTGCTGACACACTCCAAACTGTCACCTAAAAAGTCTGATACTACTGTCCCTATACTTGATAAGAAAAACTTTATTATCAGAAATTAAAAATGATAAATAATATAGAATTTCATATAAATACAATAAATAAAGAAATTCAAAAACAGAATTTAGATTTAAGCAACCTGACAATTATTACCGAAGCAGCTTCAGGACCATTTTTGTATACCCCAATTATCGCTGCCATTGCAAACGCAAAGGCAGTTTATTCAATTTCAAAAAATTCAAAGTATGGGCTATTTGAAGACATCAAGAACAAAATAAATGAAATTCAACAAATTGCAGGGATTGAATCAAATCAAATCATAGTTACGGATAGACACGAAGCACCTTTTGAATCGGCTGACATAATAACAAATCTTGGATTTGTTAGACCACTTGATCGTAATATTATTAAGCGCCTAAAAAAAACAGCGGTCATCCCATTGATGTTTGAATCTTGGGAATATCGAGAGCGGGATATAGATTTGAAAGCATGCCGGGACTATGACATACCTGTGTTAGGCACAAACGAAGATCACCCATCTATTGATTTGTTTCGTTATTCCGGACTTCTTGCGATAAAACTTCTCATTGAATCAAATATTGATTTTTTTTCAAGGAAAATCAATATCATTAGCAATAATAAATTTGGAATAGTGATTAATGAGGCTCTTAATAAACTTGGTGCAAAGTCGAAGATTCTTTCAAATTACTCAAATCCAAATATTTCCACAGATCTATGTGATGAAATATTTTTAACAGCCGATAATATTACTGCTAATACACTTATTGGATCAGAAGGAGAATTCAGTTTTTTTAACAACGGAAAAAATATTTCTGGAAATATTTTTATCCAATTTGCAGGTAAAGTTGAAATTGATTATATTCAGAATAATGGCGGTCTAATTTATCCAAATATTGAATTACAACCACAGAATATGGTTGAAACATTGGCGGGGCTTGGAACATTTGCAGTCGTCAAACTCCATACAGCTGGACTCAGAGTTGGAGAATTGATGCATAAGTGGAAAATCGACGGGAAAGATCTAAACAAGATTTTATTTGATTTACCAAAAGAATTCCGAATTTGCCAAACACTCAATTATTAATTAAACCCACATAAATTTAAAGAAATTAACGAGAAATGGCAAGGGGTCATCTATCGATCCAATTGCATCAACAAAATCTAAATCGATATCTCCGAGATATTTTATTAAATCTAATCCAGATAAATTCTTTTCTTTTATTGTGGTGGCAATATCATGAAGGCTTAACCACCATAAAATACCATTTTCCTGTATTGGTACATTTTTTAAGCTCATTCCTATAGCATCTAAATATTGGATATATGGTATGTTGACATTACTATCAATTGCTAAACTGTGCCATTTCCAAAGGCGATTGTTAATTTCGATCAATTTATACTTTCCATCTCTCGTATCTTTTTTGAACTCCACCTGGGAAGCACCCCAATATCCAACATGTTTTAATATTCTTAAACCAAGTTTAGCAACCTCCGGATCCTCACAACTAATACCCATCTCACAGGTTCCAAATCCCCGATTGTTTTTTAATTTTTTCCCAACGAATATAGCTTTCGGTTCTGAATTACGATCACAATAGCTTCCCAAGGTATATAGGTTTTCATCTGGACCCGGGATCTCTTCTTGAAAGATAAGATCGAAGCTTTTAACTTTTTTATATATTTTTTCACAATCCTCTTGGGTCGAGACTTTAATGGCTTGATGGCCGAACTCTCGATAAAATTCTTTTCCTCCTCGAGGTTTTATGATAAGCGGGTATTTCATCTGCGGAGATATTTTATTAAATTCATCTTGGCTTGAAACAAAATAAGAGTTTGGAATTGAAACACCACATTCATCAGCTATGCTTAACTGCACTTTTTTATCTTCCAGTTTTTTTTGCTTTCTATAATCGGCTGAAAAAACAAATAAACTCGAAAGGTCATCGAAGTTTCTTATGACAAAATCAAGCAGGTTTTCTGAATCTGTTAACATTAATACAGCTGATTTACCCATTTGCTGAATCATATTTCCTATGGTCATCAATGATTCAAGAGTTTGTTCCTTTTTTCCACTTTCCATAATAGGATCACAAGGTAATTGATAAGGAATAGCATATTTTGAATAAAAACATAATGCATCAACCTTATGGTCCATAACTATCGATTTAAGACCCTCTCTTCCCAACCCGCGTAAAATCCCTAATCCATTTATCCATGAACTGGGAAAAATAACTGGAACATATTCATTAGGATAATCAGCGAGTATTCGCTTTATATCGGTAACTTTTAGAGGTGTGGTTTCTCTGTACTTTTGTTGAAACTCTTTTAATATTTCTTTTAGATTCTCAAATTTCATAATTGTGATATCCGCCAAAAATTGTTTTTATGGGAAGAATTGATTTTCATTATAATTGCTATTATGAGATACAAGAATAAATTTAGATTCCAAGATTTTACTGAACAAAAATACCGTCAATATTTACAGAAAGCAAATCGTAAATTTAGATTTATCAGATTTGAAGAGGAAAGATTCGCTGAAAATACTTGCTTATGGCGGCATGACATTGACACATCCCCTCATCGCGCATTGAAATTAGCACAAATAGAAAATGAAGAAGGTGTTTCAGCAACTTATTTCTTTTTACTGCATTCAAACCGCTATAACTTTCTCGAGAAAGAAATCGTTGATATAGCAAAAGAGATTTAAAAATTAGGGCATTTTATTGGTTTACATTTTGATCCGGGCTTTTATGGCGCTGCAATTCAAAACAAAAAAGATCTGGACGAAAAGATTCGTTTCGAGAAAATTATTCTTGAAGAAGTATTAAAAAATGAAATCTCGTCATTCTCCTTCCACAACCCTTCTCTACTGGGGTTCGATTATTCTCAAGATATATTGGGGGGATTGGTAAATGCTTATAGCAAAAGAATACAAGATAAATTTGAATATATATCAGATTCCTATTGTTTCTGGCGATTTAAAACACTCGAAGAAGTGCTCGAAGATCAGACGATCAAAAACTTACAAGTATTAATCCATCCTGTATGTTGGACCCCGAAGGTGATGAGTCCATTCAACCGCTTCAAGCGTGCGGTTAATGGCCGTGCAGAAAAGACTATTTCTGATTACATTAGTTTTGCTAAAAAAATTAATCGCAAGGTTATAAAATAGCA
>JAEORV010000004.1 GCA_016840695.1 Promethearchaeota archaeon | reverse complement strand
TGAACAATTTCACCTTTTTCAATCATGTATCGCAGGTATTTTGAACTTACCGATTCACGGGAGATATTTGTCAAAGATACATTACCCTCTTTTAAACCAAAAGGCGCGGTGTTTCCTTTAAAAAACAAATCCTTTGGTATTTCTTTGTATGCCTTCTTTTCAGGTTTTGCTTTATCTGTTATTTTTTCAACTTTTTTTTCGGATATTTTGATTTCTGGCTTTTTTTCTTTTTTCTCAATGACTTTCTCTGTCGATTCTTTCTTCTGTTTTTGAATTTTTTTCGGTGCTACTTTTGCTTTTTCTGTAGATGGTTTAGGCGTGGTCATGAACGAAGTCAACGACTTTTGCTTCTCATCAGCGGGTTTCTTCTTCTTTGGTTTTCTCTGATTTGACAAATCTAATAACCAGTAATAAGTATCATTTCAATGTTTTTCTATATATATTATTATTGATTCAATTATAACTCACACTATTAAGAAAAAAATAAATCTGTAGTGAGAGATATTATTTTCGAATTTTTACACCCTTAAATTAAATAAGGATTTGACCTGAAATGACTTGATAATTTCTTCTTCTGGGATTTCTTCTTTTAAATTAGGGTAATCTTCGAGTCTGAGAGTAATAACTTGCGATTCATCCGGTTCTAAGGCAAAGAAATTGTCAGAAGCTACGAAATCAACTGCATCAGATTCAACATGAACGAAGAGTGCGATCTTCTTAGCGTTTATAGTCAACCTGTAATTTATTTCATCTAAACTTTCAATGGAATAAGTAATGTCTGGATTACTAAGGGGGAAATATTTTGGAGCATCAAATAACCGAAATCCACGATGTGATATAGTATTATTTGTAAACGAATAAAATATCACGTTATTTCTCATCATACTTTTGTCTTGATTTATACCACTTACATTAGCATCATCAATTTTTAGAGAGCTACACGGTAATATAGAGGGGCTTTTAGCTCCATTCATCAATAGTTTCCCATCAGAGTTGAAGATTTTCCACTCAAAGACCCCTTCAATTGAAGTTCTAAGGGCATTAGTAAGCCAAAACTCAACAGATTCTTTAGTTTCTTTCACACTGGGAAAAATAGGATTGTAAAATCTTTTAGCGTAATAATGAAGGGCTTTCCATCTTCCAAAATAATCCAGAGATGCCCAGCTTGCTACTGGCCAGCAATCGTTTAATTGCCAATAAAGTGAGCCCATGCAATGATAATGATTCCGATTTTGCCTCCAATGATCTACCCCGTATTTTATTGCTTCTGCTTGAGCGAATTGCGAAAGAAGTACCTGGATTTGAAAATTTTTTGGAAATGAAAACTGTTTTTTTGTATATATCCTTAATTTTCTGTTTTGTGCTTGATTCTTTTGATGATTTTCCATGATAGGGGAAGTAATATCGTATTGTTCGGAGGGACAGTAGGTTCTAATAGTTTTTATCGGCGGAAATGATTCAAATCCATATTCAGACATGAATCTAGAGTTAAATTTTCTATACGCGGAAAAAGATGCACCCCCGTGCCACACGTTCCAAAAATGTGAGTCTCCTTTATCTGGAGAATTTGGATTTTCCTTGTTTTTTGTAAAAGTAAGGCTACCATTTGAGGGAGAGCTTGGCCAATAGGGATGTGTTGGATCCAATTGGTTAATCAATTGAGGAAAGATCTTTTCAAAGATTTTTAGATAATTTTCCTCATAATTTGCGATTTTTTGTTGTTTTTGTTGATCAAGCGTTCCATCGCGAAACTCGTTTAACTGATCCATCCCTATTAATCCACTTTCAAGTAAAAGAGGGATCATTAATTGCTCGACTTCGTTGTTTCCGCACCATAACGCAAGACTCGGGTGATGCCTTATCCTTTTAATATTATGAATTGCTTCTTCCTTTACATTATTCACAAAATCTTCGTGATATGGATACACTGCACAGGCAAAGGGAAAATCTTGCCAAACTAAAATTCCAAGCTCGTCGCAGGTATCGTAAAAAAGATCGTCCTCGTATATACCACCTCCCCATACCCTAACCATATTCATATTGGCTTCCTTTGCGTGATTTAAATTTAGTTGATAAAGCCCTAACTTCTTACCCCTCGGAATAAAGCTGTCTATTGGAATCCAATTGCCACCTTTTGCAAATACAGGAACTCCATTCAATAAAAAGTAGAAGGTTTCACCCCATTTATCTGGATTTCTAACAAGCCGGAGGTCTCTAATTCCCAATTTTTGTGAATGTGAGTCAATGTTTTGTTCATTATGAATGGAGACATCAATATTATAAAGATTTGGTTCACCTAAATCGTGAGTCCACCATACTTCAGGATTATCGAGATTAAAAACTATAGATTGTTTTTTAGATTTTAAAGAAAGCTCTTTAGATTGAAAGAGTCCGTTAGGTGCGGTCAAATCAATTTTTATGGAATATCCAAGGGTTTCAAGATCTTCGTTTTTAGCATCAAGTTCAATATTTAGATGCAATTCTACTGAGTTAATTTTTAAAGTAGGTATTTCTCCTGTATCCCTAATCTCTAACGGATTTTTATTATACTTAAATATTTGTATCCCGTGAACATTGTCAATTTTCACATCGTCAAATCCTAGTAATTCCACGGGTTTCCATATTCCAATATCGGGCAATCTTGGACCCCAATCCCACCCAAAGGAATATTGAGCCTTGCGTAGATATGGAACGCCCGGAAGCGCAGCATATCCAGTGTTTAAATTAACGCCATGCTTTTCGATCTCTTCGCGAGCTGTTTTAGTAGGACTTTTAAATTTTATAGTTAATTTGTTTGAGTTGGGTTTTAAGAGTGATTTTACATTAAATTCATATGTCTTGAACATGTTCTCTGCAAGTCCGAGTAGCGTGTCGTTTAAATCCACTTCCGCAATGGTATCTAATCCGTGAAAGACAAGGAAAATCTGCAAATGATCGAGAAAGTCAGGATTTACATCAAATTCTAATTCATATTGCCAATTAGAATCGTATACCCAGGTCATGTGGTGTTCGTTCATACCATAAAAAGGATCTTCGATGATTTTATTCTCGATTAACGCTTCAAATACAGTTCCTGGGACCTCCACCGGGAGATTGATTGATTTTCCCTCGTGAATTAGCTTCCAATTTGAATTTAACGGAATTTTTTCTACTCTTTTCATGTTCACTCACTGATGAAATTTTCTATTAAGTAAAAAGTTTTTAACATTTTAAGTATAGATGCTATTATTAGTTTTTTAAATAAAAAGCAAAAGTGAGAAATATCATGATTGAAACAGATATAACTAAAATGTTTGGGATCAAGCATCCCATTTTTGGAGCTCCTATGGGTCCATTCTATACCACGGAGTTGACAATTGCGGTATCAGAAGCTGGAGGATGTGGCACATTAAGCCACACGAACTTATTTGGAAAAATAAGCGTTGCAGAAATGAAAAAAAACATGCTACACGTCATCGAACACACGGATAAACCCTTTGGATTCAACATTAGAACGGCACGAATGCAACCTGATGCCCAAACGCTTTGCAGGCAGATACCCAAGTTTATCATGAGTAATCCAAAATTAAAGGAGCAAGTGCGCTATGCTATCACTAGTGCTGGTACGGCAAGGATGTTGCAAGGGAGTAAAGCATACCAAAAATTAAAAGCTAAATCGGAAATTAAAAACTTTCACGTTGCTCCTGCTTTTTGGTTAGCTGGAAAATGTGTTGATGCGGGCGTAGATGGTTTGGTCGTTACTGGTACCGAGGGAGGAGGACATCAAGCGTATGAAAAAATTGGATTGTTAGTCTTGTTGCAGCAAATCAAACAACAATATCCAGACTTTCCAATAATCGCGTGTGGAGGATTAGCAAACGGATTTGGGCTTGCAAGCGCGTTAGCAGCGGGCGCAGGAGCAATAGCAATGGGTTCAAGATTTATAGCCTCAATAGAGAGCGAATTTCACGAAAGATATAAAGCGGTAGTACCTCCAGCTAAAGCCACGGATACCACCTTAGTTACAGGATTTTTAGCTCCAATTAGATTATGGAACAACAATTACACTGCCCATCACGGTTTAGTTGGAAGTAAACAAGAAAAGATTGCCGAAGAAGAGGAATTATCTTTGGAAGATTTGATTGAAGATCAAAAATACTACGAGATGATTTACGACGGAAAGATAGAAGACGGAGCAGTTCCACTAGGACAGAGCATTGGTGCGATAAATAGCCTTGAACACGTAAAGGATATTATCGAAACCATCGTAAGCGATGCTGAAATTCACTTGAAAAAAGCTGTTAGCTATATAAAATAGAATTAAATGGATTTTTTTATCTTTTTTTACTTTTTATTCAGCGAGAATTATCTTATTGAGCTTGGCTTTATTATCATATTCGATTTTATAAGTCTTTCCAACAAGATCTTGTTGTTCTACATCTTCCACATGTATTGATTTAGGGTCAATTTGAGCAAGAGCTCGTCTTCCATCTTCCATGTGACCTATGGCAAGACCTCTCTGTATTGATCCTTGCCGATCGTAAATAAAGGTATAGGCTTCAATCGTCATATTTCCATTTGCTTCAACTATAGCCTCAGGCAAGGCTTCAGCTTCGATTGCTTCTTGAACCTTAGCATGGTTATTTTCGAGCCATGATTTAGCAGGACGATCTTTACCGTAAATTCCAAAGGACTGGGAAGTGTTGTACCCTCCATTTGCTAACACCATGATTTTCATAGAAGGTTTCGATTGAATGAGATCTACGGCGGTTACAATTGAATGTAAGGAATAACTACTAAAGGGACCGCCAAAAAATGAGAGCCCACCTGTGATAGTCAAGTCTCTTTTATCGTTTTCGGGTATTCCAATTTCTTTTCTCGCAATCTCAACCATGCACGGAAAGCAACTATAGAGATCAAATGAGTCAATTTCATCGAGCGTTAGACCTGCATGTTCCAGGACGTGTTTAGAGGCCTCCCTAATGGCGGGCGAATCGTATAGTCGAGGTCGTTGAGAAATAGCAAAAATATTATCAAGATCTGCCCCTCCCATCGGATAAACCCAGAGGTCCTTATCAATTCCTAATTCCTCAGCAAAATCCTCGCTAGTCATTATTACAGCCGCAGATTGATCTACATAAAGGTTTGAAACCATGCGTTTTGTAAATGGATAACATACTTTACGATTTTCAGGGGTGGGGGTGATTATCTCTTCAGCTTTATAAGAAGTTTGGCTCCAAGCATGAGGATTTTTTGACGCAATTTTCGAAAAACTTTCGTAACGCTCTCCAATCTTCTGTAAATGTTCATTAAGACCGTGTTGAGAAGCATCCCTTAAAGCGGTTTCAATAAGAGCGTACACTATCGTAGCATTATTAAAATTATATCTAAACTCCAAATCATTGAGATAACTGACATATGCCTTACGAGCATCATTTCTTACTTTCAATGATACTTTTGGCCAGTCTAACTTGAATCCGTTTTTTGTTCGTTGGTGTTTCGAATAATATGCATCTCCCCCCGTTATTAGCACGACTTTACTCTTACCACTTGCAATCGAATTTGCTGCTTTATTTACTAACTTTTGAGGTGCGCTACCGGTTATTGGCATGTATTCTATATTTTTAGGATGAATATCGAGAGTTTCACATAGGTTAATAGGAGTATCAGCATAAATCCAGCTAGAAATTGTTGTCATGTATAGACTATCTATGTGAGAGATTACACTCTCATTTCCCGTGTTAGCTAGAGCATTTTTACATACTTGAGCAACTAATTTGAGCGGATCAAGGGGATGAGTTGTATCTTTTTTCTGGGTAAACTGAGCAGCACCAATAATTACTGGAATAGCTTCTTTTCTCATTTTTCTTGCGTATTATGTTTATTATACTATTTTAAAAAATCTTGAAGTATGTGTATGATGTAAATATTGGCAATTATTTAAACATTATACATTAATGATAACCAGTAATGAGAACATTTATAAAGGATGTTAAATAAATAATATAGCTTTTAATCTATTTATTCAGTAAGAGTTATCTTGTTGAGCTTGAATTTAGCATCATATTCTATTTTATAAGTCTTTCCAACAAGATCTTGTTGCTCTACATCTTTAATAAGTATCGATTCAGAGTCAATGTGGGCAAGTGTACGACTTCCATCTTCCATGTGACCGATTACAATTCCTCTCTCTATTTGCCCTTGTCGATCGTAAATAAACGTGTAAGCTTCAATAGTTATACGACCATGAGCTTCATTAAGAGGGTAAGGTAAGGCTTCTGCATCGATTTTTTCTTGAATATTAGCATAATTGGTTTCGAGCCGTGATTTAGCGGGGCGATCTTTTCCGTAAATTCCGATTGACTGAGAAGTATTATATCCCCCATTAGCTAACACCATTATTTTCATGGACGGTTTCGATTGAATGAGATCTACGGCTGTTACAATTGAATGCAGTGAATAACTACTAAAAGGTCCGCCAAAAAATGAGAGGCCCCCCGTTAGTGTCAAATCTCTTTTATCATTTTCTGGTATGCCAATTTCTTTCCTCGCAATCTCAACCATACACGGAAAACAACTATAGAGATCAAACGCATCAATGTCATCGAGCGTTAGACCTGCTTGTTCTAAAGCGAGTTTAGATGCATGCCTAATCGCGGGCGAATCGTGTAGTCGAGGGCGTTGAGAAATGGAAAATATATTGTTAAGATCAACGCCCCCCAATGGATAAACCCATAGATTTTGATCAATTCCTAACTCCTCAGCAAAATTTTCGCTAGTAATCAATAAAGCCGCGGTTTGATCTACAAAAATGTTTGCAACCATGCGTTTTGTATATGGGTGACATACTTTACGATTATCTGGTGAGGGTGTGATAATTTCTTTAGTATTAAAAGATTTCCGACTCCATGCATATGGATTTTCTGACGCAATTTTCGAAAAACATGAATAAAGTTCTCCTATCTGTTGTAAGTGTTCGCTAAAACTGTGAGTTGAAGCATTCCGTAAAGCGGTCTCTATTAGCGCATATACATTTGTAGCATTATTGAAGTTATAGTTAATTTCTAATTCATTTAAATAATTGTTATAAGCTTTACGTCGAGCTTCATTTACTACTTGTTTTGAAACTTTTGGCCAATCTAATTCGAGATTGTGCCTTGCTCGTCGATATCTCGAGTAATATGCATCTCCTCCTGTAATTAATGCGATTTTACTCCTTCCCTTTGAAATCATATGAACAGCTTTATTCACTAATGCTTGAGGTGCACTACCTGTTACTTTCACGTAATCTATATTATTAGGGCGTATATCGATAATTTCGCATAGTTCACCTGGAGGATCAGCATAAATCCAGCTAGTAATGGTCGTCATATAAAGAGTATCTATGTAAGATTTTATATTATCATTTCCAGTGCCTTCTATAGCTTTTTGGCACGCTTGAGCAACTAATTTAAGTGGATCAAGCGGATGAGGCGTGTCTTTTCTCTGGGTGAACTGAGCAGCGCCAATGATAACTGGAATGAGCTTTTTACTCATGTTTTAAACTTTTTTTTTATAATGGTACAAATTGAATAGTGAAATATGAAAAAAAATAAAAAATCTTGGATTCTTACAAGAGTATAGATTCTTTATTGTCAATATTCTTTTTGGCATTAAATCTTATCAAAAGTTATGTTTCCTAAAATTGCATCGGCACACATGACTCCTGAATGGCACGCTTCCTGGGTACCTATTCCGTGAGCGTTTTTCCCTGCGGTATCTCCAACCACGTACAATCCTTCAATTCCAGGAATTATTGAGGAAGGTTTATTTTTTCCCGTCTGCGATGGCGTGAGAGCTAAACCTTCAACAGGTCCTTCGGGTTTCCCAGTTGAGGCCGATATATCTTTAGGATATGAAATATCTACGAAATCTAGATTTTTCTCTAAGTCTGGGAAAAAAGTTTTAAGATCTTCCCAATAAACATCTGTCCATTTTTTCCAATCTGGTCCTTTCGATGGGACAAGCGTTCCAAAAATTGCATTCTGACATCCTGGAGGTGCCGTTTTTGGGTCAAGATTTGATAGAATAGGTCCAAAAAATCCATTTGAAAAAGGATATCCTTTTTCTGGCGGGTATCTATCAGCGAAATCGTGTAACGTTTTATGATAACAATTTACAAACCCCCAATGCTCAACCAATGGTTTTTTCAAAGCGAGCTTGAAAGTTATCGAGGATAGAGAAGGTGTCAAGCTTTCAATCTTGTCTATATATGATTTTTCGAAGTAATCCCGTCCAATTAAATTAAGCACTGACCATTTTATTGATAAATTTGAGACAACGATTGGTGCTTCAATCAGTTCATCGCCAACCATGACACCTTGTACCTTATTTCCCTTGATAACAATGCTTTTTACAGGCGTGTTCGTTCGAATTTCGCCACCGTAATGTTTAAATCCCCTGGCCATTGCATCTGGAATGTGTTGCGCAGCTCCACTTATGGGGTAATGCATGCCTTCTTCTGTCATCATTTCACCTTTAAAGCAATGAATAAATTCTGCTGCGCTTGCTTTACCATTACCAATACAAAACATTGCGGCTGTAGCAAATGCAATAAATCCGTGAATGGCTGGATCTTCCGTGTATTTATTTAACCATTGCGTGACTGTTATTCCCTCTTCATACAATTCCCTTAATTTCTTTTTAGTCATCCCCATGATATTCGACATTACAACAGTTAACTCTTTCACCGTGTTCTTAGTAAAGCCCAAGCCTTTCAATGAGTCCATCATCCCTTTACCAGAGCCACCTCCTGCCCCACTTCCCCCCTTTTTTTGAGCGGAAGCTTGTATACTTTTAAGAGCAGTATTCACATTAAAATCATATTGTACATACCCCTCTTGCTTATATATTTTCATTGCCGTGATTTCGTTGACATGTTCTCTTAACTGTAAGTAATCCAATCCCAGCCTTTTAAACACGACACCATATTGCCCATTCAATCCAGAAGAAAATATGTGCACTGCTCTATCAAAAAGATAGCCATTCTTTTCATATGAACTGCAAGCACCGCCAATATATGAATTTTTTTCTAATATCAAAACTTTATGCCCTGCTTGTGCGAGTAATGCACCACAAGCCAGCCCACCAATTCCAGCTCCTATAATAATAACATTTTCTTTCGTCAAGATATTTTACCTCGTTTTTTTAGTGTGAATTGTCTTTATTCTTTGTTCATCAGAATAATACTTTATTTGTTATCATTTATATAACTTTTTTTTCATGAAATTATGAAGAATAATAAAACGAGTGCATCAACATGTCCCTTTTTCGAAGTGTTTTTAAAAATAGAATAAAAAAAGAAAATAAAATTTGAAAAGCCACGAAGGCTTGTTTTTTATTTTTTATTTTTTTGCTAGCTCTTCTTTGTTAATCTTGTCTCCCATGTCTTCAATAGGATCGTAATACTCGATATCACTCCATAAACCTTTTAATTCTTCAGCCCAATGGACTTTTATCGGCATTCCGATATATACATCGTGGAATGAATAATTCTCTGGGAGATTATGAATCCAAACTGTGTCCGCTCCGTCCTGTCGAACAAGAATAACAGGATCTATTACTATTTCACCGGTCTCTTGATCAGTTCTAGGAGACCCTGAACCTGTTGCAACCGATCCAGTATCAGGTAGCGTTACCCATTGATCTGGCATTACAAGGCATCTTCCACAGATTAATTTTGGAGGAAACGACACGTGATTGCACCCCCTACATTTCACTCCAAGAATCTTCCCTTCTTTAAATCCTCTAAGCATTATTCTCATTCTAGATAAATTGAATTTATACTTATAATTGGAAAGATACCAAGCTCCTGGCATGGTTCTTGTTACTTTGTATTGCTTTTTCTCGTAATCTGGTAATGGCATTTTTCTTTTCACCTACCTCCCTTAAATTTTCTCTGTGGTTCGTCCGACATGACTAAGTGAGTGATTAGGTTGACAGCACCACCCCACCCGTGTCCTAGTGCTGTATGGACTGTTTTTGGCACTTGATTTCCAGCTTTCCCCATGATTTGTAATGCTGCCTCTGCGGGTCTTTCCATTGCTGAAGCCCCAATTGCATTGGTTGAATTCACACCACCAGAACAATTTATTGGCAATTCACCATTTAGAGCGGTAATGCCTTGTTCATAGGCTTCTGCTGCGGTATTTTCTTCAAATAATCCCACTCGTTCCACCCACATGAGTTCTTGGTTTGGAAAAGGCGCATAGACCTCTGCGTAATCGATTTCTTTATTCGGGAAAGATATACCCGCCTGTCCGTATGCAACTTCTGCGGATTTCATTGCACCTAATTGTTCAGAGGGATCTACTTGTCCAGCACCAGCACAATCAGCCGCTAATACGGCACTTTCATTACTATAACTTCCAACTCCGTTAACATACACGGGAATATCTGCGATTTGTCTTGCTTTTTCTTCAGTTGTAAAGAGCATTGCACATGCACCGTCTGTAGCAGGACAAACCATCCCATATCTTAATGGAAACGAGATATATGGCGTATCTAATACGTCTTCGATTGTAACGGTTGGCATTTTTAAGTGGGTATACCAGTTTTTAGCAGCGTTTCGCCTGTTTTGGACGACAACGCGAGCCAGATCTTCTTCAGTTGCCCTACTTCTCCTCATGTAGCTCATGGCTTGATAAGAGGCAATACCAATAGCTGCGCCCGCACCCATGTTAGATACTATCTTGTTGTATTCGTATCCTAACTCTGGCATGATTGAAAATTCTCCTAGCGCCACTGAAGCTAATCCCATAGATGTATCACCACACGATTGCTGTTCAAAACCAATCGCCAACACGGTTTCGTACATTCCAGAAGCAATGGCATAATATCCAGCGATCGTTACTGAACCTCCAGTCGTACCTCCAGTCGTCACGCGCAAGAATGGCTTATTCTTGGAGGCCATATGGTCAGTCATCCACAGTTCGGGTATGTTAGCACCTTCAAATGCGGGCATATTTCCGTTTATCACGCAATCAATGTCTTTCCATTCGATTCCCGCTTTTGTGATGGTATCCTCAACCGCTTCGTTAACCAATTCTGCCATGTTCACATCAGAACGCTTCGAAGCATGTTCGCAAAAACCAGCACTTATTACTGCAGGTTGTACTTTAGCACACATATTTAGTTACCTCCTTCTAAAACATATATTATATTATTTTGAGCACAAAAACCTATTTGTCCCGATGCTATGGCCTTTTTAACTCCTGATACTTGATGTTCCTCAGCTTCACCTTTAAGTTGTTTAACCGCTTCGATTATTCTATTCAAACCAGTAGCACAAGGCGTCATCCCCGATGTAGCCCCTCCAGAAGGATTTAAACAACCTTTTGCAACTAACGAATCACCTTTTCCTTTTTCAGCTAATCCAGCAGATTCGGCAAGGATGATGTCTTCACAAGCCGTATATCCGAATAGTTCGGCAACATCGATATCAGATGGTTTAACTCCCGCCATCTTGTAAGCTGCTTCTGAAGCTTTTTCCATTGAAAGACTGGTGGTTAAATCCCGTTCGCCAAAGTAATAAGTTTCTTGGCAGTTTCCAACACCCGTGATCCATACCGGATTGTCTGTTATTTTTAAAGCCTGTTTTTCTGGTGCCAAAATTAAAGCCGTACATCCATCACCCAATAAGGGGTACATGAGTTCTCTCAAGGGAGAAGCTAAATAGTCAGATTTTAACACTTCAGCAGCAGTCATGTCAGCTTTTTGAGCTTCCTGCAGGGCAAGTGGATTTTTAGCAGCATTTTTCCAGTTGGTTGCTGTAGCTTCAGCGATTTGCTCTTCTGATACTCCATATTTTTTCATGTAGGCCCTCATCTGCATCCCACAAGTCGAATAGCTGTTCATTAAGCTTATTGGCCTATCGAATGTAGGATCGAGCTCTAATATTCTGGTACATTCAAATGGCATGCAAGACGGCATGCTAAAACCATATACCATTGCGAGCTTATGGTTCTGACTAAGTATTCTGAACATAGCATATTGAGCAGCATGAGCTCCATCCATCTCCACTTTACTCTCGTCTTTCATGTAAGCTCCGCCAGCCGAAACTTTGAAGCAATTTGAAATCGTTTTTCCGTCGTAATAATCATTCGTAGCAGAAATTACCGTTGTTATGTCTTTTCTTTTCAATCCCGCATGATCTAAAGCGCCTCTTACCGCCGTAAATATGCACTCGTATGGGCTCATTTGCAAGTCCAATTCTGGCCTCACCTGATGATATCCTACTATTCCTATTCTTTCCATATCTAGGCACCTCCAACGGGTTCAAATCCCGCAATATCTTGCGGATGACCTTTTATTCGTTTTGCCCATACTACCTTCAATTTCATTCCTTCTTCTAACTTGTCTTCTGTTGTATTGAGGATTTCTGTCATGAAGGCAGAATCGGCACCATCAACTTGTACTAACCCAACTAGAGCGTTTTTGTTACCTTTTTTAGCTCTACGTTCTGTAATTTTCCAAGGAGTGATCGTGAAATTCTTCAATGTTGCAGTACCTGGCAAATCAACAAATTCCTCTGCTTTTGCAAAACAATCGCCGCATCTATTCCTCGGGGGTAAGAAAACCTTCCCACACTTAGAGCATTTCGTACCAATAAATTTTTGATCTGTAGTGCCATCATAGAATTTATCCATGGCTAACCCAACCCAAAAAGTAAATTCAGCCTTGACCATTCCCTTACTTGTAAAAATATCTCCTTCCATCTTTTCTAAATCTAATGGCAAATTTTTCACCTATTTATTATAAAATTTGATTAATCATATATAGTGATGTCATCATATTTGAATATTCATAAAATTTGATCTTTTCATTCTGAAAAATTGGAGAGAAAATCCATTTTTTACATTATCCATAGAGAAAAACCTTTCTTCTTTCCTTTTAAGGTAGAAAAAATAATATTAATAATGAAAAAAGAAAAAAAAGTGAATTATAGGTTTCTAAAAATGGAACTCAAAGCGCCCGACATTATATATAATTGAATTTGCCGGGATCCACCAACAATTTCTTGAATTCGGGAGATGTTTAAAAGATCGTGCATTAACGTGTTATCACATAGTCCTGCGCCTCCCATTAGATTTGCTGCTTCGTAACAAACATTTTTACTTAAATCTGAACAGGTGTATTTGAATTGACTGGCTGTAGCAACTAGAGCTCTTGCTATATTTGGAGGAATTGTTCCGCCGTGCTTTTCCTTTAAGGCATCATAATCTTCGCAAAATTTGAGTAAACCATAGAATAACGTAGATGTGCGGGCCCATAATTCGCTTAATAACATGCTGACACCTTGGAATTTCATAACTGGTTGATTAAATTGCTGTCGCATGTTCGCATAAATCGATGCAAACGCTATTGAGGTCCATGCTTCACAAATATTCTGTGTTGCGATCATTATTCTTTCTGGCACTAACCCTTCAAAGAGGTGATCCCTGCCTTTACCAACGCCCCCTAACACGTAATCTGAAGGAATCCTTAGATTAGTTAAGTATTCCTTACCGATATGAAGTTTGGGAGCCCATGGGATATATACACGTTCGCATTTCCATCCTTCCCACGAAGTATCTATTAAAAATTGAGCCATCTTACCCGAATTGTTCTGTTCTGCACTTGCATAAGCAACCGCCCATTTCGATTTAGGTGCGTTAGTGTTAAATATTTTCTCACCATTGAGTATAAAACTCCCATCACCTTGAGGGACACAAGTGGTTAATTGATGAGTTGCATCTGACCCCCTTTCAGGTTCGGTTATCAGTATGCAACCCGGAGAATTACCCGTGACCAAGTCTTTAAGCGCATCAAGTCGAACAGGGACGTTGTCATGATGATCCATGAGAGGGTTAATGCTTAGAATCGTCGCACCAAACATCATGAGTAGCTGAGGTTCAAAATAACAGATTGCGAGGGCTCTCATTAGTTCTGCAGTTAATCCAAATGGATCATTGTTCACGTCTATTTCCTCAAATTTATGCGCTCGACATATGTAACCTTTTTTACCGAACGCTCCAATCCAATCATAGATGTCTTCGTCGACTCCGTGCGTTATATTATTCTCTTTTTCAAAATTCAAGCAGAAATCTTGCACTTCTGTAAGAAATTTCATTTCTTCAGGCTTTAATATCGATGCCATGTTCGTGTTCAGAAACGCGTACCTATTTTCAAGGCTTAACTTTTCCATTATTTCATCGTTAATAGCCCGAGCGTAATTTGTTTTAGTATTTACCATCACTTTTCACTATTTATATAACTAGAATTGGTAATAATTGAGATGAAACAAGAAGTATGAATAAAAAACCTTTCTTTTTAAGAAATAGTTATCAGGCTTCTGATTTGTTGTTATTTATAATTTTTTGAATTTCTTCTAATAGGAGGGATTTTTCCTCTATAAACCAATGTAATTCACTCCTTGGGGGCGCTTCGTTATGGATTATCTCTGCCACTTTCTTTATTTCGTCTTCAGACGGCGACTTTACTGCGCCATTAACGTCTTCTCTCAAGAGCACAATAATGTTGTCAGTTTCTAGAGGTTTGATGTCATATCCATCGATAATATTTTTATTTATCTTTGCGCTGAGCTCAGCGAGGTACCAAACACTATCTTCGTAACTTTCTCCCGATTTATATCTTTGAAAGGCGCGACGAGTGACTTCTTCTTTGTCTATGTTCATCTTCGAATTAGAATAAAAATTTAATTAATACTTCTATGTTTAACAATAAAGATAGTTTTGTTTTTAACCATTTCTATTGAGGTTTTCACGCTATAAAACTAGGAAAATTGTGGATTTTTTTAAATTTATTTTAATGCGCATGTTTAGCTCTTCTTTTTTCGTAAGGGATTTCAAAATATTTCCTCGAAAAATGCTTTTTAATAAGATTTGAAACTCCGGCCCATTCGCTAGCAATTACTCCTTGTAATTTCTCGACTTTTTCTTGATACTCGTCAATAAATTCCGCTATAAAAAGATCTAACTTATTCCTTAACATGATTAGATCTTCTCCAATCAAAAGAACAAATATCACATCTCTATCTGGGCTATATTTAAACATCAGTTTCTTATCTCCGTGATCTATGGTCCTTAACTTCTCTTTTCCTTTTACAATCTCACCAAGAATCGTAGTCAGACCTATGATTCCTCCAGATACTAAATCTGATTCCGCTCTTTCTTCTACTTTTATAAATTCATGTTCGTAAAGAAGCAATCCAGATTTATGAATCACATAAAAATGTATCAAGGATTCGTACCATTCCATTTCTTTATGTGGTAATGTTTCTTTTGAATTGATTAAGAGAATTAGAGTAATAACACATGCTAAATATTGCAATCCGATAATCACCATGTTATAACTGTTTATATCTGGTATCAATTGTCTGGAAAAATATACTATTACTATACCATTGAGTAATCCAAAAACTCCGATTGCCATAGCCGTAGTGAATGCTTTGCTATAATTTTTTCTTTTGGCAATATCGCCTATTAATAAGGAGATGGTCATAACTCCAGCCACATATAAACTGATTATTATCATTTCATACATGTGAACTATTGGTAATTCAAATAAATTACTGAAATTAACGATTGTGATGATCAAAATTAATATTGAGATCGTTATCATTCTACCCTTGAAGTCAAAAACATAACCGATTATTGTAACGGCTATCGCAGAGAAAACGAACATAAGTACGAATAATATTAACACGGGGAGGGATTCAAAATGACCTGTAAACATGGCAAAAAAAGCGTCCTTTATTTCGAAAATTGGTGTTGTTAAACCTAAAGCAAAACTAAAGAAGAAAATCAAGAAAAACATCTTTATCAGCTCTAGATTTACATGTCTTTCCTCAAATTTAAGCTGCTTAAGGGGTGGTTTTTCTAGTTGTTTTTCTCTTTGGATAAAATAGATTGCAAAACCGATGAAGAAAAGAGGAGCATATAAAAAAATTGGAAATGAAGTTACTCCAATTTGGGTAAAAATTCCAAAAAAAAACAAAAAAATTATCATTTCAATATATATAAATGCGAGGATTCGCCCCCTTCCTAAAAGACTTGAGTATTCTAAAAACAACGTTGTTTGAATTAAAAATAGAACGGAAACAATGAA
>JAEORV010000358.1 GCA_016840695.1 Promethearchaeota archaeon | reverse complement strand
AATCAATTGGTTGTTTACTTTATTTGCAAGATCAGATAAAGCAAAGATATAATAATCGTTTAAATCCCAAGGATTCATTACATTATCGGGTTTGTTGCCATCTCCTGCTTTTCTTCCCCGTAACATTCTCGTGTCCACCATTGTAGGTAAAATTTCGATAAAATTGATATTTTCTTTTTTATACTCTATAGCTAAAGATTTCAGCAAGCCAACAGCCGCATATTTTGAAGCAGTATATGCTGCAAACTTAGGCATCGGTGATAGGAACGCTGCACTACCAGTGATAACAAACTTCGCCTTGTGTTTTTTATCATCCTTCTTTAAAAATGGATATGCTGCCTTAAATGTGTTGAATACTCCTAAGATATTTACATTTATTATATTTGCAAATCTATCATTGTCAAATTCGTGCGTATTACCCATTCGTGACGCTCCCGCATTTGCAATAACTCCATCTATCATCCCCAAATCATCTTTGAAATGATTAAAGACTTCTTCTACTTCGTTAAATTTTGTGATATCTGCTGTCTTTATCGAGATTCTTACTCCCGTCTTTAGATATTCGATTTCTTCTTTAGTCTTATTTAATTCTTCAAGAGTTCGGGCAGTTAATCCAATATTAGCGCCCTCTTTTGCACAAGCTTTAGCTACTTCCTTACCAATACCCCTACCAGAACCAGTTATTATAACTTTTTTTCCTTTTAACAACATGAGGTTAACCTTCTATTTTATTTTTTATATGAATCTCGTTAAATATATAATAATTAATCAAGAATGGTTTTAAAATTTTAGAAAGCCAGATTATGATATTTTTATAATATAATTTGATAGGAGATTTTATATATGAGAGGATGCTTATTTAAAACCAGAATAAGATTTTTGACTTAAATATCTAAAATTGAATTAAAAATATGATGAAATTATGATTGAACCTAAAATATTATTAACAACACCGTATTATCCTTATCCAACGTTACCGGCTAATGATGCTTTAACTGACGCCACGGGTCAACGTTTTACTCATGCTGATGATATTTTTACAGTCATTTCTCACACTCATTGTTTTGGTAATCATATTTTAGCACAGAATATAAATATACCTTCTACACTCTTAGAATATCCACGTTGGGAGCATTTTGTAGCTGAAGTTGAAAAGGGCTACGACTATATTGGAATCAGTTGCTTTCCCGTACACTTAGATCATGTATTAAAAATGTGTGAATATATCCGGGAAAACTCGCCAGAGACGAAAATCATGATTGGTTCTTATGGTGCTCAGGCGTTCAAAGCGAAATATGACGAAGAAACTCAAAAGAAATACGTGGATTATGCTGTAAAAGGTGAAGGCGTGAAATTTCTGCGTGAATTGCTAGGGGAAGAAACAGATCGTCCCATTTCTCAAAGACTAATGCCCAAATGTGGTGGTTCGCTTTATTTTATCGATAAATATCCAAAAGGTAATATTGGTTTCTTAGTATCAGGTTTAGGATGTCCTGGTGCGTGTGATTTTTGTGCTACGACTGAAATGTTTGGATTCAAACGATTAGAAATGCTATCTCCTGAAGATTTAGTGAAGTATATGCATATGTATAAAAAGCATTTCCCGGATGTGGGTCAAATTTTTGTCATTGAAGAAGATCACTTTCGCCATCCAGAATATCTCATGAAAACGAAAGAATATTGGGAAAGTAACCCAGATGTCCTAGAAAGTCTAGATTGGTTTGGATTTGGTTCAGTGGATAATATCTGGAGATTTGCGGATAAGTATGGATGGGACACTATAGCGGAACTCGGAATTGGTTGCATTTTCATTGGCGTGGAATCCAAATTTGCGGGAGAACACGGGTATCAGAAGGTAAAAGAAGCAGATTCACGAGAAGTATTTAACGAACTTCATAATCGGGGTATAAGAACAATTGGTGCGTGGATATGTGGTTGGGATTTCCACGATCATTCGAATATCTATGAGGATCTAAATTATTTTGTTGCATGTTATCCCACTTATGAACAGCTCACCCGATTAAGCCCTTTCCCTGGAACGGTATTATATTCTAAATTAAAAAAAAATGGGCGCGTAAAAAATGTGTGTTGGGATGATGTTCATTTCTGGAGTGGTGCGCAGGATAATATTGCATTGGAAGACCACGAAACCTTGAATTTGACAGAATATGGATACGATTTACTTTACAAAACATGGGGGCCCTCCTTGCTTAGGAGGCTTGATGTAACCTTAAGAGGTTATGAGCATTGCTTGAATTCTGATAACCCTGTAATGGTTGATCATAAATCGATACACTATGCTGGACAGTCTGCGCTCATGTGGAGTATGCTGGGAGCGATGCATCGATTTGCTCCGAACGGAGTAATCAGGCACAGGATTGATAAGATTGACCAAAAATATCGGGAATTGTTAGGGGAACCTACACAAACGCAACAACTCATGGCAAAGGTTATAGAAAGGCGCGCAGCAAAAATGAAAAAGAAGAATTACCTAAGACCATTTAATCAACATCCTAAACTGGAACCATCGAAAAAATATCTTTATCTCAAAACCGATAAATTAAAAGACGGCGATATCCCTTATAAAACAGAAGTATTGACGAAAAAACCATTTGACATGAAGTGGAGCAAGTTTAAATGGTCGGCTTTAGGGGGCGCATTAAGGTTTATAGGGAAATTTAAACGTGAACATGAATTATCCACTACTGATGAGTACTTAAAGAAAATCATCTCTAATAGACGATTTGGAGCAGGATTTTAGCTTTACTAAGAAATAGCATTTTATTTATAAATTACCTTTTTTTATATATAATTCATAATTAAATATTTTTGTGCATTAAATGGATTCAAATACAGGCATAACTCAAACCCCCGGAAATACTCCAATAAAAAATATACCCCCAGATTATTTTCCCGAAGGTTGTGGGTTTTGGTTTGAACTTTCAGAAGGTTTAGATGCTAAAAAGAAAATGTTTTTTCGAGATAGCACGCACGGGGATGGTACTCCTGAAAAAACAATTGTTTTTGTTCACGGTAATCCCGAAAATTCCTACACATATCGAAAAGTCATTAATCATTTAATCAACTCTGCTAAAAAACCATTTAGACTCGTGGCAATGGATCATATTGGATTTGGCTTATCAGATCAAGCTACATTCGAAATGGTTTGTATGGATCATGCTAACAATTTATTACAGCTCATTAATCGTCTAGACTTGAAGAATGTAACAATGATAGTTCATGATTGGGGAGGTCCAATTGGTATTGGTGCATTCTTGAAGCTTCCTGAGCGAGTATCTAATCTTGTTATATTAAATTCTACGGTTTTTCCAATTCCAGAAACAGGATTAACATACGATACCTATCCTTCGAAACAGGTAGCTTGGTCATCATCACCTAAAATGATTCCAAATAATAATTGGGGCGATTTCGCAGCAACAATAATCTTTTTTACACCAATGGAGCCAAAACAAT
>JAEORV010000357.1 GCA_016840695.1 Promethearchaeota archaeon | reverse complement strand
TTTAACTTTTGATATTGGTATTGCCGTATTATCTGTAGTAGCAACTGGATTGTTTTCATATGTTGTCACTAAACGTCGGGATTTGCGCATTTGGCTTCCTGCTTATGCTTTAATAACGATTGGACAAGTTGTCGCTCCATTCTCTCTAGAGAAAGGGGATATATTGAACACCATCCAATTAATGTTTTCGCTCATAGGTGTATTATTAATAGTAGGGATTGTATTTAACGAGTATCGAATACTTACTCGAGGCAACGTGAATCTAAAGAAAAACGCCGTGATTCTTGCCGTATCTCCCGCAGCGATGTCAACATTAGCTTTTAGCGGCGTCATGTTAGTCATCGTCATCGTTTCATTATTGCTGATAGTAAGGATCTATTTAGTTAAAAGAATGCCCATGCACTTGTTTATCATAATGTTGTTATGTTTGGGGATTGTTAGCTTGATTGTAGCCATTTCAAGTGGATTCGGAATTGATACAGTTCAATTAGAGAAATACTTGAGCACTATCCAACAAAGTTTAATGTTTTGTTCTGGAGTGGTTGCCCTCATCGAATTAAAGCTCATGAATTCTGCGAAAGGCATTGAAAAATCAAAAGATGCGTTAAAAAACGTTCTAACAACGTCTTCCGAGACGAGCGTTCAAGTTGCTAACATTGCTACGGAACTTGCGGCAAGTGCAAGCGAAGTAAACGCGGCAAGCGAAGAAATATCTGCAAGTACTCAAGAAGTGTCTAATCTCATCCAGAAGCAAGTCGATAAACTTGTCCAAATCAATGATAAAACCTTCAAGATGCAATTGTTATCCCAAAAAATAACAAAAGCAACGCAAGGGATTCAAAATATCATGACTATAATTACGAGTATCTCAGAACAGACTAATCTCTTGGCATTGAATGCCAGTATTGAGGCAGGACGCGCGGGAGATCATGGTCGGGGCTTTGCTGTTGTCGCAGAGGAAGTCAGGAAATTAGCGGAGGAATCCAAGAGGAATGTTGCTCATACCGGAGAAAACATTCAAAAAATAACTGAATTAATTAACGATAACGCCAATCTCATTGTTGAAGTCAGCGCAGAACTTGAATTAGCCGTAGTAGAGAGCGAAGGTTCATCTACTTCGGTAGAAGGAATATCTGCCTCAGCAGAAGAACAAACAGCCTCAATGGAAGAGATCACGGCAACAACTAACAGATTAAGTATCTTGGTCGATGGTTTGAGAGAAACTCTCTTAAAATATCAAACTAACGAAGCTCAAATTATTAAAAAATGAGCATCCTTATCGATTCAGTATAAGTTCATAATGAGGCGTTAAGATATCGATCCATTCAACTGGATCTTGCCCATATCTCCATCCAAAAAATTGAATCGTGATGTTAGAGGGAGTAATGTCTAAGATTACAAATCCTGCCTTTTCATAACTAGGTAAATCCTCTTCTACAACTAAATCACATGGTGGAGCTGCTTCTATACCACGGAGGCCTCCAGAAGGAAATCCCCCCCCATTTACGCCCATGGATCCTGTTAAAATTGATGATATCGGATTAGAACTAAAGTTTAAAGTACCACTTTGATGAATCTTACCAGCCGTTTGCGTGTGCATGTCGCCGCATACAAAAAGCGCCGTGCTATTTTTCATATTATAAGAGGCGTTAAGGATGCGATTATGTTGCTCAAACCATCCTTCTTGCCACATGTACTTTGAACCTTCATTAGAAAGGACCGTTTGTCCATCTCGTTTTACCTTGATATCAGGATACCACGATAACCATTTACCCGCACTCCATCCATAACTTATTGGTGAAAAATTGATCACATAAGATGCATTTTCCTCCTGACATCGATCGATTATCCATTGTTCAGCATCTAGTGGTATAAACGTTCCATTTTCTCCAGTAAGAGTGATGTACCTTCTCACGTCGTACATCAATCCTTCTACGAGATCTCCATAACGGAGAGTTCCAAAACATTCGGACACATTTTCTGGTCTATCTGAAGCGCCGGTTCCAGGTAAATCCAAGGGTCTATTAGGATCCGGAAGAAATTCGGGCATAAATAATCTTTGAGCAGCGCGACCAAGTTCAAGCATAAAATCATCTGGAGGAAAGGTCACGCATGCTTTTACAACAGGATTAATCCAGGCCATTAAGAGTTGCATGTTAATCTCATCTTCTTCGTAAGCATCATCGTTTGCAAAATAATCGTGGTCATCAAATATAAAATAACTTGGAATAGACCGAGCAGCAGTTCCATATAAATAGGCAACCTGTGGGCCCACTGCATTTTTCAGTACGTTTTCATTAGCCGTTCCAAGGACAGGGAGGGATGGATCAAATTTTCCTGAGTATTGAATAGCCCTTCTTGAATCTCCCATTAATTTTGAAGAAACACCATATCTAATATCATAATATATCTGATCTCCAGTCCCAATTATTACATCTGGATTTTCCCTCAATGCTCTATTCAGTATTCTCTGTCGAGTGGCCACGGGTATCTGTCCTGATCCATACCAGCTGTGACATGCATCGTGCCCACCCGATCCCGTAAACGCTAGGATTCTAAGATTACTTGGGCTAGAATTTAGGGCTGGAAATGTAGTTAATGGCCAGGGGTCGCATAACAATTGACCATTTTTATCTATAAGCCTCAATTGATAAGTAGTATTGGAACTGAGACCTTGAGCATCAAAACACCAGTAGTATCCCCAAGTATCCGTTTGCTGACCGGGATAATGTATTGAATTAATGATTAAGTTCGGACTACTTAGCGGTTTATCAAATGAAGTTTTTAAAAGAATTCGTTCATGGTTAACCGCAGGGAGGATGTGAATTACAGAACCATGATCCCAATCTGAATCGGGATGATTGGGACTCATGTGAAATGGAACATAAGGAATATATAAGTAAAATTGTACCAAAAAGCTCGTTATAATAATAGATGTAATAAGAGAATAAAATCGCTTTTGACCGGAAGCAAATAAAGATGCAGTCATGAGAATAACGGCAACTATTTCATAAATAAGAACAAAAGTAATCGGACTTAAAGCAAATTCCATCAATGTTGAAATTCCGAATGTACCTCCGAGAATCAATACCGTAAAGGTAACGCTGACAACGATAGTAATAATGATTATTGAAGATAACCCAATAATAATTTTTTTCTTTCTATCTAATTGCAATCTTTTTTTTCTAATCCTCTTCTTCTGCCTTAACTGTAAAACTAAAGTTATTGCCAACAAATATACAATCGGCAAGGGACCAACAAAAATATCGAAGAAAAAAGACACTAATGCAAGAGGTCCTAAAAGTAACAATGATGTGGTGATTAAAATTACAAACACTATTATTATTGCAATTCCAATACCAAGTATTAATTTCTTTCTTTTATTTAACTTAATGTTTTTAATTTTATCCAATTTTATTGTAATCACTTCTAATTGTTTTTATTTTAATTATATATATCATAAATACTTTAAAAC
>JAEORV010000356.1 GCA_016840695.1 Promethearchaeota archaeon | reverse complement strand
AGAAGTGCTAAAGTATCGCTAGGATATTCACCCTTGAAGACCGGATCTAAAAACCAACGATTCATGAGACCATCAACGATAGAAGCGCCCTCCTCGTCCAATGATGAATCTGTCTTGGGATATACGGCATTCAAGTTAAGCGTCGTACCAATTAGACCATCAGAATTATCAGAATCTCGATACGCCTCTATGGCTTTTGCATGAGCTATATTGACTTTATGAGTTGCGCGATACCCCGATACAATGTTCCCTCCCCCGTAAAGACCAAGCACATAAAACCACACGGCAAATACCAATGGTTCGTTAAAAGTAATCCATTTTTTCACGCGATCTCCATAATGGTCGAACATGAATCTCGCATAATCAACAAACGCGTCCACAACCTCTTGATTTTCCCAAGCTCCACTTTCATTGAAAACAAGTGGTAAATCCCAATGATAAAGCGTGACGAATGGTTCTATGTCGTTTGCAAGTAGCTCGTTAATCAAGTTATCGTAAAATTCGACACCTTTTTGGTTAATTTTTCCCTTACCAGTTGGAAAAATCCGAGGCCACGACACCGAAAATCGATACGCTTGAAGGTTCATTTCTTTCATCAATTGAACATCCTCCTTATATCGATGGTAGTGATCGCATGCGATATCACCGGTGTCTCCACCATGTATCACTTTTGTATTATGACATATAGCGTCCCACACGCTTTCTCCCTTGCCATCTTCGTTCCAAGCACCTTCAATCTGATAACTAGAGGTTGCGGTGCCCCAAATAAAACCTTCTGGAAATTTAATCTCTCTCATTTTTTTCATGTCACCATGGTTAGTTTAATAAAACCATCATTCATTCTTTCGTAGAGAACGAATGGTTTTTTTATCTTGATTGATGAAGTAGTGCCACGAATTACGAGACATCAAGCATTTATCGTTTTCTCCGATAGTTTTGAGAAGCTTCATTCTTAGCTTTAAAGCCTCTATGTTATCGGGTTTTGCTTGTATCAGAACGTCTAATAGTTCTAATGCAAGTTGAGGCTGCCCTTTACTAAGAAGTTCTTCGGATTTTTTAATTATTTTTTTTGAATCTCCGATAAGGCCAAAAATCTCGTTCATTACTTCTTTCTCTGGTCGCGGAAGCAGGTGAGCGGGATTGTGGTCGAAGTATCCGTGATACCACCTGTACACGTTAAAAACGAAAAATTCTGGTCTCGAGTAGTAGCGCTTTAAAAATGGACTCCTCTTGAGATGTTCTGGAATTTTTACAGCGTGGATCATTTCGGTGATGTGCATGTCTTGATTAATAAATTCTACTACTTGGTCGTGCATTGAACGAATGACTTCAATGTTTGCGTCTAATGCTTTCTTTGCTTTTTTTCCTTTAAAATGAATAGCAGCTCCATTGCAAAACACGTGCTCTGGATCAAGCGCTCTCACTCGTTCAAGCTCTTTTGCCCAATCTAATGCGAACCGAGTCGGTTTCCATGGGTTCCCAATGTTAGGAAATTGGTTCCCAATTATTAAATCCCCAATAAACACGGCTTTCAGCTCTGGAACGTGAATCCAACACACATCGTCAGTTTCAGCGCGAGCAGTGTGAAGCTCGAAAGTCTTTTCTCCTAGCGTGAATGTCATGTCTCCTAAGAAGGTCTTGGTCGGGCGTACCACTTTTCTTATGGCTCTATCGAAATTAGGGATATTGAACTGCATCGCAGAAATGAGATTACGATATGGCGCTAACATCTCGTACCTGTCAAGGCGATCTGGTAAATACTTACTTGCGATCACTTCGGGATTATCTTTCATAAACGCTTCTGTTCCGCTTACATGGTCCATGTGTCCATGAGTGTAGATGATGCATTTGATCGTACCTTTTATTCGTCCCATCACTTTTTCAGCTGCCCTTGGATCGATTAATGTATCTATTAAAACCACTCCTTCCTTGGTATCAATCCACCCACACCCGGCTATTGGAAGATTAGCTGTATGCACGTCTTCTAATGGTTCCTTAAATGTGGGATCTGTTATATTAAGGATATTTATTCCACCTATACCATCTTTTTTGTCTGATTCTGGTTGCAAGTTTTCTTCACTCATTTTATATTTCACTCATTATCGTAATTTCTTTCGTAAATCTTTTATCTTCGGCTTTAACTGAATTGCCCCGGCATTTATTATGTTTGCTGCGATGAAAGACGGCTCGTCCTTTACTTTCTGCTTGATAATTTGAGATTTTAATTGAAAAGCATCTAATAATAATTCAGTAGGACCAATTTCATCTTCACAGTTTATTATAATATCAAGGATGTGAAGTGCTAATTGTAATTTCCCCTCTGCGAAGAGCTTTTTAGCATGTTCAAGATACGTTTCAGCGCTGTTTATATTCAAAAGTTCTTTTGATATGTCTGTGGCTTTTGCGGGAAATAGATCCGTAGGATTTCCAGTATTATACCACCCATGGTAAAGTCTATAAGCAGCGTGTATTGCAAATCGATAGCATCCATAAATTGGCTTTAAATATTCGCTACTCATGAGCCTATCGGGATAAATTTCTAGCATTTCGTGATATATCTGTTCAAACCATTTCCCTTCGTTTAACCGCTTGACGACCTCATCATGGACGAAATGCATTGCATCCCGAAATACTGATAAGCATTCTTTAACGTTTTCTTTCCCTTCGATAAACGGGCCATGTCCGCGAACGAGATATTCAGCGTCCTTTTCCAACATTTTTTCCATTGCAATGGCCCAATGCTTAGGATATCTCTGAACTTTATATGGATTTCCGAGGTTTGGATAAGTGTTTGCCACTAATTCCCCCGCGCATATGGTTTTTAGCTCAGGTATGTACATCCAGAGAGAGTCATCTGTCTCACCCATATCGTGATAGACCTCAAAAGTATATTTCCCTAATTTAAATATGAATGTCTCATTTCCTTGTAAAACCTTATTAGGATCGAGAGTTTCGTGAGCAGAAACCCCTGCGCCTCTCTTCGTGATACTGGCAAACTGCATAGAATTAATCCATTCGTGGTATTTATCCAACATCCTATATTTTTCAAATCTGTGCAACAGATTTTGGTGTCCTATTATTACAGGCATCTCCCACCCTTTTTCCTTGATTTCTTCAAGAATTTCTTTATACCCAAAACAATGGTCAAAATGCCCGTGTGAATAAATTATATATTTGATGGGCTTATCAGAGAATTTTCTCATTTCGGCAAATATTCGTCGGCCGTGTCTATTTGTTCCAATATCAAATACTACCAATCCTTCGTCCGTTTCAAAAACTGGCGACGTGCCCATTGCTCCAATACAAAGCGCGGAACCACCCGCAAAAGTTTTAGTAGGAAATTCTCCTAACCACCTATACCGTTCTTCTTCTATTTCCTGTCTTCTATTACTCATTTTATCACTCATTTAAATTAATAATAAATACAATATTTACTGGTAAAAAAATTAATCTAAAATTATAACATTCTTATTGAATGCTT
>JAEORV010000355.1 GCA_016840695.1 Promethearchaeota archaeon | reverse complement strand
TAAAAACACTATTTACTTACTATTATTGTTTAATCAAAATATAACATGAAAATCTAATAAATGATCAAAATGAGCGAACAAGAAGGAAATAGGGATAATCCCTATTCGTTTGATGATTATATTTTCGTAAAAGATAGCTTTAATTATTATCGAGACGACGAATTTTTTCAAGCGTTAGTGAAAAAATACGTCCCCGCCAGTGAATTCGAAAAAATAGACTCTGAATTGCGAGAACTTTCAGATACTGTTTCCTATCGATTCAAGGATCTTGCTAAAGAGGCAAATAGGCTCGAAAATCGCGTGAAATGCACGCTCATCCAGCATTACGACGCGTACAACCACCGTATTGACCGGATAAAAAGATGCGCAGAAACCGAAACGTTAGAACGGGAGGTTTTTGACCTTGGATTATTTGATCCCAGCAGAAATAGTGCCTGGAGTAAATTCGTGAAAATGCTTTTGCTGTACCAAAATGGCGAATCAGGAGTAATGTGCCCCATTGCGTGTACCCATGGTGCTGTAGAATTACTCCAGAAATACGAAAACGAACTTGATCCCGGAGCTCGCGATGTATTAGCGTCTATTCGGGATGGCGTTGGGGGATATGGATTGGGGTCGCAGTTCGTGACTGAAATCCAAGGTGGGAGCGACGTTCCCTCAAATCTTGTTGAAGCCGTTTTCGAAGAAAAAGAAGGGCTTGATGGCGTTTCAAATTGCTGGCGCTTATACGGACAAAAATTCTTTTGCTCGGCAATGCAAGCAGACTATTCCATAGTGACCGCTAAACCAAAAAACGTCCCATCGTCTACAAGAGTTGCTGCGTTTGCGGTCCCTGCCTGGCTTCCTGGAAATAAAAAGCGAGAAATTAGAAATTCTTACACGATTGACAGGTTAAAGCAGAAGCTCGGAACTGCCGAATTACCAACGGCTGAGATCACTTATAACGGTGCTGTCGCTTACCCGATCGGCCCTTTAGAGAAAGGACTCGCGGACATAGTGGGAATCGTCCTTTCCTTGTCAAGGCTTCACATTGCTATAGGCATGGCCTCAGGAGGATTGAAAGTCGCACGAGAAGCAATTTTATATTCGCAATTCAGAACTGCTTTTGGCGTGCCGATCTCTTCTTTCCCCCTCATGATTAATCAAATTAACGACCTCAATCATCACGCAATGAGAACCACAGCGGGAGCGTTTAAAGTTTATTCAGAGTACATCCATTTTAACGAACAACTCATCAGCGGGATACGAGAATTAGAAAGAATTGACGACCTTGACGAACGGAAGAGGCGGTTTAGGTTAAGAGAACTCGTAATGCTGCAAAAGATAGTCGTGGCAGACGATGCCCCTGCAGAGATTCGGAAAGCAATTTCGTTTTTTGGCGGACACGGGATCATGGAAGATTTCATTGATTTCTCTCGATTCCATCGGGATGCCTTGATCATGGAATTATGGGAGGGGCCGCGAAATGTTTTACTCACGCAAATACATCGCGATTTTCAACGAGTGGCAGATTGGTACGCAGCTGACGAGTTCGTGAGGGACATCCTCGAAGGTGCTGATCCACAAGTCGTTGAGGAGTTCGCTGCTCAATTCCAAAGGATAATTTCACACGATTCTCTCTTGAGGAGCGATATGAAAACGCTGGAAATTTGCCGAGATTGGGAAAAGCTCTCAACCGATCTTTTCCACGAGTATCAAGATCAAGCATTGGCCGAATTAGATTACGTGGGAAAACCGCTTAAATTCTCAAAATTATTGCGGAAGTTTAAGAAAAGTCCCGACAAGAAGGAAGTAGTAATGACGCTTTAGATACCCTTTTGGGAAAAAAGTAAGTTAATTTAAGTTAATACGCCCGCAAGGACCTCGTCCACTAATAGTTGTATGCTGTCTGGATAATGCAAAATATATTTTTTTATTGTATCAATTGAACTTAATTTAAAATATTTGAGAATTCCTGCCTTGATTTTGTGATTTGGCATGTTGTTCGTGTGCCATAAGTACATCAAATCCAAAACCGTTTTTTCAAGGTCTGAGTATTTCACCTCGTTGCGCTTTTCTATTATTCCGAACTTGAAGAGTTTGGATTCTAATCTTATGAATTTACAATCTTGACCAGACACGGTAATTTTTGGTTTTGCACCTATCATGTTGTTAAACATTAAATAATCGACATTCCCATTGCTAAAAGAGATGTCGTGAAATTTTAACGCCGTGTATAACCCAAAATACCAATTTTCCACGTCTAAAAACTTAAGAGCTTTTGAAATAAGCTCTAAAGAAGAATATTTTAAATTGTCATTATTAACAGAGTTGAACTCATCCTGACTTTTCACGTAATAAGTATCGTTAAGAATGTTAAAAAGAAATCCTCTCGAAACGACGTATTCTATCATGTTTTTGTAATTATAATAAAGACTTTTTGAATCTTTTTTAAGATCATCTAACGAAACAAATTCATTTCCATCTTGCCATAATTTATCCATTATCTTGTTTACTGTCATGAGATTTTCACATTTTTTTTTATTTAATAATCTGAATTGATTTTTCCCGCAATTTCAAGGAATTGTCATTCTCTTTTTTTCCCTTTTTACTCTTTTTGTATTAAAGTCCCGCGTTATACAAATTTTTTCGTCTAAATTAAACCTCAAAAGACATCATATCTTTAATCTCACTTATCAGATTTAATTGTTTGAATTCTTGTTTATTTAATATCTCTATATAACGCTTCTTATATTCTGGCTTGCTTAAAAATTCTTCTAAAGCACTCAAATCTTTTATTTCAGAAATTAATTTATCCTCAAGATCTAATAGAAGATTTGTTGAATTTTTGTTTGGGTTAATTCTATTTTCCTGAACTGCAAAACACCAGTTTGTCTTGCATTTTTTTGAACAAAACAGGTGGACCGAAATGGGTTGTCCAATATTAATGTGCTTATATACTTTTCCATTTTTTTTATATCCAAACGGTTTTATACAATATTCACAATACATTTATTATTCCTTCACTTTTTTTCTTATGAGATAAAAGTTAACGGTCAAAACATCGTACATAGAGAATAATCAACATAAAAATGAGCATTATGATGGTGTCTTCTCATACTTCTTAGAAATACATGAGAGATAAGAAGCGATTTTTTTAAAAAACAATAATTATAAAGATTGTCCCTTATGCTTTTTTTTCTTTTCGCCTATTCTAATGCTGTATTGGGAATTTTTTAAAAAATCACCAACAAGATAGAAAATTTATTCATTATCTATAGTAATATAAGAAGGCCATTTTAATAAGTGTTTGGGTTTTCCCGATTTTTGAAAATTAGAAACAAGCGAATTTAAACAATTTTAATTAATTGCATCTTCCCTTGAAACCTCAAATTAAAAGTTAAATTATGTAGAGTATTTTGAAAGATTCTACGGATCTATCCACTAATATTCGAAGATTCTATTGGATTTCCCTTTTTTCATGAAATACAGTAAGAATTTTT
>JAEORV010000354.1 GCA_016840695.1 Promethearchaeota archaeon | reverse complement strand
TTTCCCGTAACGAGTGCCGCATCGATTAATTTATTTCTCATGGCAACATCTAGTAAGCCTGTTATAGGTCCTGAATTCTCAACAAGATTATTTTTGGCTGATTCTGTGAGCCTGACCGAAACGACTTCGATGTAATGGCCTAAGATCTTGTCTTGCTCCTTTCCAAACACCCATTTATCTAATAATGATAGTGGTATCTGTTCATTTCCCGTTTTTGGACATAAATTATAACACACTCCAAATCCATCTCGACATGTATTCATATCCTTACAAGATCCATCTTCAATTGGAACTTCTTTGTCTTTATCATACTTGATGTTCATGCAAAATGCGCCACAAGCTCCACAATACGTACACTTTCCTGTTTTTATGATTTCAGAATCTAATTCTTGCCATCCTTTTTGAATCCTCATTTTATTCTTGCCCCTCCTCCAGTTTTTTAAGAAATTCTATTGCTTCTTGCTTTCCTAGTTCGAATGCTTCTAAATTCGTGTCTAAGGTATTAGGAGGAACAAAATTTCTGATGGTCTCTAACGCAGATTCTTCTGAAAAGATGCCAGCAAGCATGGTAAACGCCCCAAAAAGTATGGAATTTCCGAATACGATGTTTCCAAACCTTTCAACTGCCAGTTTTTGCACGGGTATGCTGAGCCCTTTTTTAATTCTTTTAGCTGATTTAAATTTTTTAATCGTCGATGGATCCCATATCAAATATCCAGTAGTATCTGATTTTTTTAGAAAATTTGGTTTCACATCGCTAGCTGATTCTTCAGAAAGGATTATTAGAAAATCGTAGGGTTGAAGTGCTTTAGGGTAATCAATAATTTTAACGTCCTGATCTTTATCAACGACTACTTCGGCCCAACACTTACCACCTCTTGCGGCAGCACTATATGCCTCTGTTTGAGTAGCTGCTAATCCTTCATATAAGGAGCTTGCCATCGTAATCATCTTACTTAGCGTGATCACGCCCTGCCCTCCGAAACCTGCAATTCTAATTTCGTATCTAGCCATCTACTTCTTTCCCTCCATTGCAATTTTTTGGATCTTTGCATATTCGTCAGCATATTCGGGTTTATTGGGCTCGTATCGAAATTCTCCAATAACATACTTGTTAAATAACTCCTCTTCTGTCATGAATTTAGCTTGATTATTACGCACGGAATTTCTTCTAATCCATTCGATCATTTTACCGCCCGTGTCCATTTTTGACCCTTCTTCTCCTTCAAATCCCAAGTTATCAAGGTTTTTTCGACCAAAATAGGTAACGCAAGGAGTAACAATTTCAATTACAGAAGTTCCCTTGTGTTTAAGGGCTTTTTTGAAATATTTCATAAAAGTCCGGGGATGAGCCACGGTTGTTCGAGCTACATATGTCGCACCAGCAGCTAATGCTATTTTTACCGCATCAGCTTTATTTTCGAACATTTTATATGGAGTCGTCGAACTCTTAGCCCCAAAAAGCGTGGTTGGTGCGCCTTGACCGCCCGTCATTCCATAAATGCTGTTGTTAAAAACTAATTCAACGCAATCAAGATTTCTGCGGCATAAATGGATGAAGTGATTTCCTCCAATCCCCATGCTATCACCATCACCTGAAAAGATGATTGGTTTCATTTTTGGATTGGCCATCTTCATTCCAGTAGCGATTGCGGGAGCTCTTCCGTGAAGGGTAAGAATCTTTTGCGCTTTCGAGTGAACAAGCAACATGATTTGAGCATAACACCCTATTCCTATTACCAGAGGATGTAGAAAGGGATCTAATTGTTCATCTTCAAATACTCGAGTGTAAATCTGGGCAATAATGCCATACCCGCAACCCGCACAAAATCGAGAAGAATAATTACCCAATAAATCACCGACATATGATTTAGAGAGATATGGATGTTCAGGCTTTTCATTGGGATACATTGGACCTACTCCAGACATTACTTTGCCACCTCCCTTATTACTTTTAAAATGTCATCTGGATGATGGAACTCGGCAACCTTAGGAATTTTAATAACGGGTGTTTCAAGTTTTGTGACTCTCTCAACTTGCTCTGCTATAACTCCTGTATAATTAAGTTCTGGAACGATTACAGCTTTTGCATCCTTAACTGCTACTTTAACTTTTTCATCTGGAAAGGGCCACACTGTGATTAATCTAAAGATTCCCACCTTAATTCCCTCTTCTCGAGCTATATCTACGGCTCTATAACTTGATCTAACGGGCAAACCATATGAAACAATTACTATATCAGCATCATCCAATTTATAAGTCTCAGTAAGAGAAATTTCATCCATTTTTGAAGTAATTTTCTCAATAAGCATTTCTTGAAATACTATCGGTTTAGGTGTTGGAAGTCCATCTGGACCATGAGGTTGATGAAGAAAAAGACCTGGGCAATATTCCGTCCCCATAATTGGAGGGCTAGGAATGACATATTCTCCAGTAGAAGGATCTTTATAGGAAAAAACCCTTCCTTTAGTATTGGCTGGTAATTCTCTCTTTATTATTTTTTTTAAAATTTCCTCTCTTGTAGGAATGTCCACAACCTCGTGTAAGTGTCCTAAATATGCATCTGACATTAAAAACACGGGACATCGATATTTTTCAGCAAAGTTGAAAGCTGTAATTGTTAAATCGTACAATTCCTGGCAATTCATTGGTGCTAATGCAATAATTTGAAATTCTCCATTACCAGAAAAGCGAGCAAAGCCAATATCATTATGATGAGGTTCGGTTACATATCCCGTTCCAGGACCATTGCGCTGAACATCACAAAACACAAAGGGAATTTCTAGATTTGCACCCATTGAAATTGTTTCTGCCATTAAGGCCAGACCCGGCCCTGAAGTTGCGGTCATTGCTTTTGCTCCAACCAAGGATGCACCCATCACAGCGTTAATTGAGGCCAATTCATCTTCCATTTGCATGCAGACTCCTCCAACTTCGGGTAATCTTTTAGCAAGGTGTTCAATCACCTCAGTACTTGGAGTAATCGGATATCCCCCAAAAAAAGTGCATCCTGCGGCGATTGCACCCTCTGACATTGCTTCATTACCCATCATTAAATGTTTTCCTGCTTGTAAAAACCTTTTTTCACTAATCATTTTAATCCCTCCTCATGTTTTGGCCTTTCCAGCCGAATTTTCATCTTCTTCCTCAGGCATGATATAAATGCACCAATCGGGACACCCATATTCGCACCTTCGACAAGCCATACAATACTGCTCCTTCCCTTCTTTCACGCGCGGAATGTATGAAATTCTCATGTTCAGTTCGTCTCCAATCTCTAAGATTCCAGTGGGACAAAGATGCACGCATATTTCACACCCTCCGCACCTATTTTTATTTAAATAGAGAAAAAACTTTTTCTCCTTATTTTCAATCAATTTTGGAATAATAATTCAACTCGTAGGATGATTTCTTTTTAAAATAAATGTAATAATAACATTTTATATTTCAAAATATAAATAATTTTGATTTTGATCAAGCAATATC
>JAEORV010000353.1 GCA_016840695.1 Promethearchaeota archaeon | reverse complement strand
AACATTCTTTGACGCTTTATATTTGCCACTGTTGTCTGCCTTTTTGTAAAAACCTGAGTAAACAATTCAATTCCTATTTCATCTTTTAACCATGCGCTAACTCTTCTGTTTTTAGAAGCATAGCCAAGCTTTATAGAAAATTCTTTTAATGAGTCTATTTTCTCGATATTATTTGGATAGTATTTGACCATTTGTTCGATAATGGTTTCTTTAACGAATTTTCTTTTTTCATTATCGGTCCTAAACTGTCCCGAAGCAAAAGCCATCTCAGGCATTGGATATAGCCCGCCATCTGGAGAGTGTATGTATCCTCTCTCCCGAAACGTTTTGATCGCCGCGAAAGGAAAACAAAGAACAACAATTTAACAACAGAGCACATGTGTAGGAAAATATTCTGCGAAACCAAGAACTGCCGAGATAACGGCTCTTGGCTAAGGGTGTTTAACGCCGTCGTAGGTTCAAGCATCCAAAAATCAAGATAGAGTTTTTTTTCATTTTTTTTAGTGTATTATAAAAAGAAAAACTATTCTTTTTTCCCTATCAAAGGCATCAAATAATACAAAAAGGAGAATCCCAAAACTTCAATTCCTTTAGACACAAATCCCGAAAATTTCATGACATCATTTTTGAAATCTCGCCAATACCGTTCAATTTTTTCAAATTCGCTTTTCAGCATATCTTTTAAATATTGCTCAAAACTTTCAATTCTCCAATTTATCAAGGGATCGTCTGCGTTCTCAATCAATGAGATGATCTGAAACAACATGAACATGTTCTTTACGAGATGTCCTTCTTTCTCTTCCAATTCAAATAGGTACAACGCGTTCTCCATTCCTAATGGTGAACTACTTCTATCGTTCTTAATGAATTGTTTAAACAACTCGTAATTTTTTTCCAAATCAAGATTCGTTTTATCAATTCCTTCTTTTTCGTTGAACCATTTTATGACTTCTGCAAATCGTTTAAAGTAATTTTCATCTAAAGGAATTTTTCCTTCCATTAATATAATGAAAATAAGATATCTATTTAAATACTTAGAGATAAAAGAAATTCTTAAAAAAAGATCGTGTTGTTGTATGAACTGAAAATGTTAATAATGCTCCAATGATCTCTCTCTTTTTTACTCATTTCTTAATCACTTTACGCCTCTTCTTTAACTTCTACTTTCTCCGCTTTTTTCCCCGCAAGTGGACTGCTTGGAACAAAACTTATCGTATCTTCTTCTTCTCTTTTAACAATATAAGAAGGAGCATTAACTTTTTTGCCATTTACTTGGACATGTCCGTGAACGATTAATTGTCGCGCTTGATATACGGTGCTGGCGAGTCCTCTTTCGTAAACTTGCGTCTGTAATCTCCGTTTTAAGACGTCTTCAACGCTTAAAAGGAGCACGTCTTCAAATTCTGCTTCAGGTCCTAAAATTCCAAGTCTATTTAATTTTTTAATTAAGGTTTGTTGCACTTCAGCGGCTCTTTCTTTGGGTAAAGTTCTCGATTGTCTTGCGATTCCCCTCCATCGCCCTAACATGGTACGGAATTTCCAGAATTCTCGCTTATTTCTAAGGCCATACTTGCCTAGAAACTCCAGCTCTTCGGTCATTCTTTCTTTTTGAAAAGGATGTTTTGGTTTTTTAAATTTCTTCTTTAATCTCCTTGGATCGCCCATAATCATCTACCTCTTTACTTTGCTCCCTTGAGTTTTCTTCGGTAAACGCCTACAACGAGTCCGTGCCTACCTGTACTCTTAGTTTTCTGTCCTCTCACTTTTAATCCACGTCGATGTCGTTCGCCTTTATAACTTCTAATCTTCTTCATCCTCTCGACATCGCGTCGTACCGTGATTTCTAACTGGTTTCCAATAATATGCTTGTCTGTTCCATCTCTTAGGTCGTTCTTTCTGTTGACCATCCAAGTAGGAATTCCATTTTCAATGGGATTTAATATTATTTCTTCGATTCTATTAAGATCTTTTTCGGAGATTGCCCCAATTCGAGAATTTGGATCAATTCCTGCTACAGATACTACGGCTTGTGCGAATCTTCTACCAACACCTAGAATTTGCGTCAAACCGTGCTCTACTTTCGCAGCACCATCAATTTGCGATCTAAGTTGTCGAAAAAAAACCTTTTCCTTGAAATTTTTTGGGCGAATTGCTGAACTCATTATTAACAAACGAAAAATTTGATTGATATAGTAGTTGTAAGTTTTTTTTTTTAATTAATTTTATGGTTTTTAGAGTAATTGAGCAAGGTAATATCTTTAAAGAAGAGAAGTTGATTCTAGTTAAAATTAGTTTTGATTAATATTCAGGATATCTTTGAGTTGCTTCTATTTTTGCGGCAATGTGCTTTTTGCAAGCATTTTTCTTGATATTGGCGATTTTTTGAAGCATTGGAAGACCGGGTTTCACATCTTTCACGTCTTTTGATTCAATCAAACCTTCTTTAATCAAACCATCATAGAGTTCTTTCCCCTTTTCTGTACGGATGAGTACCATGTTCCAACCTGCCGGGGCTCCTATTGAGCCTACAGAAATATCTGCGGATTCAGAGGTAAGATCGAAACACAACTCGCAATCGTGTCTTGCTAAATGATTAATTTCTTTAATTGGGATTGATAACGGTTCTCCGTTTTTAGGATATACAAAGAACTTCCCTTTATTAATGTCAGTCTTCTTAACATCGTTAGCGTTTATGTTAAGCATCTCGTAAATCTTTAAGAGTCCCTCGTAAGAAAAAGATTCCATGCAAAAGATGCCAATTCGGTATTCCACGCTATTAAAAGAAGGGATCCCAATGTCATATATTTCAGATTTCAACAAGGCTTGCATTTGGCAAGGGACGCCCACAACGGCCAATTTTTTATCATCAAGTCCTTTTTCTTTTAATAACTTCAAGTTCGGATTGTTCACGTATTTTGTACCTGCAGTTGCTAAGATGTCTTCTTTAGATGCCAACATCATCGGCTCGGGCCTCCAAGGATCGTCGCTCATTGTTGCACCAAACGCTAAATCAATCTTCCCTTTATCGAAGAGATAATGCAATGCCGTACTAGATATTCCTCCATCTTGGCATATTTCTGAAATCTCCTTTACTTTTGTTTGTGCCACGTAAGCTTCTTTAAAATAGCCTACTTTTCCATAATCATTAATCTCAGAAGCTCGTTCCTGAGTCATGTTTAAGACTTTAATTGGTAAATATGTTCTTGGACAAAAGAAATAACACAATCCACATCGAATACATTTATCGTTGTCTATTTTTCCAACCCGATTGCTGAGCGTAATGCAATCCACGGGGCAAATTCCTTCACACATGCCGCATCCAGAGCACAATTTCGAGTCAAAAATAACCTTGACAGGCTCGTAAATGGGTTTGATTTTTGAAATGTCTTTTCCTTCGATTTCGGAAACTGTTATTGATAGATCTTTAAAAATAAATTTATCGGGAGTATCTTCATCTCCTTCAATTTTATCGTGAATTTCTTCAACT
>JAEORV010000352.1 GCA_016840695.1 Promethearchaeota archaeon | reverse complement strand
TTATAATTTCTTTACAAAGTTAGGATTCAAAGTTGTTCTGTCGGATAATGTAGATTCCAAGGGTATAGATAAGATTCAGTCTGCATTTTGTTATCCCGTTGAAATTGCACATGGATTGATGCAGGATTTAATTAATAAAAAGGTAGATTATATTTTTCTACCGCATATCACACAAATGGATAGTAATGGGGAACACCAATACAACAGGTTATGTGTATTTGTCCAAGGTGAAAGTTACTATTTGAAGTCAACGTTTGAAAAAGAAAATCTACCTGAAACTTTATCACCTATAATTGATTTTAGTAGCTCTGAGAAAGAAATTGAAAAGGTGTTTATCAGGATGGCAAAAAAGCTTGGCTGCAAAATTAAAGAAGCAAGAGAAGCTTACTATTATGCAAATAAGAGATTCAGAGGTATGAAGACTGAATTTAAAGAATTAGGGAAGACAGCTCTGAAAGAATTACAAAGAGATAAAAACAAATTTGGTGTAGTTTTATTTGGAAGAGCTTATAATGCTTTTGCGAAAGAAGCAAACTTAAACATTCCTCATAAGTTTTCATCAAAGAATATAGTAATTATCCCACATGATTTTATCCCGAGTAGAAATTTTGAGTCTTATGAAAATATGTACTGGTACAGTGGTCAGCAGATTTTGAGAGCAGCAAGATTTGTTAGACAACACAAACAGCTGTTCGGAGTTTTCATAACAAATTATTCTTGTGGACCAGACTCGTTCATACTTTCTTATTTCAGGAAAATCATGAACACGAAGCCTTCTCTAACTTTGGAGCTTGATAGTCATTCTGCCGATGTAGGTATTGATACAAGAATAGATGCTGCTATCGATATAATCAAGAATTATATCGAAATTAATAGAAATGGAATATTAAAGAATGATAAAAAAGTTTTTAGAACGTTGTCTGTAGTTAATAAAAATAACAGAATGTCAATTATTGATTCATCAGATAAAAGACATTCGCTTAATTCCTCAGAAATTGAAGTACTTATTCCCTCGATGGGAAAATTCAGTACAGGAGCTTTCTCGGCAGTTTTCAGATCTTTGGGGATAAACTCTAAACCGTTACCGGTTCCAACCGATTTGACTCTAAAATATGGAAAAGGTTTAACATCCTGTAAAGAGTGTCTTCCGTTTATTCTCACAACAGGGTCACTTGTGCAGCAAATTAAGGAAAATGGTAAAGGCAATAAGAAGATATTATTCTTTATGCCTCATGGCTATGGTCCTTGCAGACAGGGACAGTATTTTATTATGTTGAAAGATATTATCAAAAACCTGAACAAAAAGAATGTTGGTGTCTTATCGATGAATGATGAATATTCATTTAATGATTTAGGTAGTGATTTTTTTATAAAAGGTTGGGTAGCATTAGTCATTGCCGATATTATTCATGATATTGAGAGCTGTATATTGACCCTTGCAGAAGAAAGAGAAAAAGCTTTGGGAATTTTAAATATAGAATGGGAGAAGATTGTCAATAGTATTGAGAAAGGTTCACAAAAAGAAATATTTGAACAACTGAGAAAGACTTCGAAGGAATTATTAAATATAAAACTCAGACAACCATTAGAAAGTGCTAAAGTTGTTTCGTTAGTTGGTGAAATATATGTAAGAAGAGAAGAGTTTTCAAGAGGGACCTTGATAAAGACACTTATTGATAATGGTTTCATAATAAAGACAGCACCAATTGCAGAATACGTTTACTACAGTAATTATTTACTTAGAAAGGACGGGATAGAGATAAACATAAAAGACCGTTCGAAGGTTTTATTTAAAGACCGCTATCAAAGGATGCTCGAGAAAAGGATAAAAAAAATATTTGCGGGGTCTAATCTTTATAAGCCGGAATTAATTGATATAGAAAAGACTATAAAATATGCTAACCAGCTGGTCTCCGAAAAATTAATAGGAGAATGTATTTTAACGATTGGGCTTTCGCTTCGGGAAATATTAGATGATTCTTGTGGGGTTATATCTATCGGTCCATTCAACTGTATGCCAAGCCGCATGTCCGAAGCTATCTTAAATAAGGAGATGACGTTAGAAGGTAAATACAGAAATGGAAGAATTAAAAACAATCACTACCCACAAGATATAAACACATTACCCTTTTTGTATATTGAGACTGATGGTAATGAGTTTCCTCAGATAACGCAATCGAAAATTGAGATTTTTATGATGCAAGCTGAGAAGGTTTATAAAGCTATGGGTTCAAATGGTCGTAGGTAAAATTGGCTTTTATGAACAGGTTTCATTTATTATAAGTTGAATATTAAATCTTTGATCCTCTAAGAAGATTATTTGAATGATTATCCGCTTTTACCGTGACAATGTTTATATTTTTTGCCACTGCCGCAAGGACAAGGATCATTTCTTCCAACTTTCTTTCCAACTTTTACAGGTTGTCGTTTAGTAGTTGGTGAAGCAGCTTCACTTTCTTTTGGTACAAGATTCGGTGCCTGATAACCCATCCCTTCTGTAGAAGCGTGAGATGTTCTTATCCTTGAATCGCTTACTCCTTTTGGTCCCTCAATAGCTTGAGCTTCTTCGGGTGTCTGTGTTGTAAATTTAAATATGAAATTGATTACACTTATTGATATTGTTTCAAGCATATCTTCAAAGAGCTTAAAACCGTCCATCTTATATTCTATTAATGGATCTTTTTGTCCGTAAGCTCTGAAGTTTATACCTTCTTTGAGGTCATCCATTTCTCGAAGGTGTTCTTTCCATTTCTCATCAATAATGTTCAGCATTGCAAACCTCTCGATTTGCCCCATTAAATCAGAGCCATATCTTTCTTCTTTCCTATCGTAAAAACCCCGTGCTTCTTTTAAGATTAAATCTTTAAGACCAGTTTCGCCTAAAGATTGAAATTCTTTTGGTTTTACATCAACTCTTGTGAGGAAGGTCCTTTGAACTTCATCTCTTAGACCTTCGATGTCAGATTCAGGGAAATATTTTTCGACAATATTATCAATTGATTTTTCTACCATTTCAAATAGTTCATCTTTAAGTCTTTCTCCCATCAAAGCCTGCCGACGTTTTTCGTAAATAATTTCCCTTTGCTGGTTCATTACATTGTCATATTCTAAAAGTCTTTTTCTTATGGCGAAGTTATTTTCTTCAACTTTTCTCTGAGCACGTTCAACTGAATTAGTAATCATTTTATGTTTAATTGCCTGACCTTCTTCAATTCCCATCTTTTGCATTATATTGGCAATTCTTTCGCTTCCAAATAATCGCATAAGGTCATCTTCGAGTGATAAATAAAAAAGTGATGAGCCAGGATCACCTTGCCTTCCTGATCTACCTCTTAGCTGTCTGTCGATTCTTCTTGCCTCATGTCTTTCTGTACCAACTATATGAAGACCACCTGCTTCTGGAACACCCGGTCCTAATTTAATATCAGTTCCCCGTCCTGCCATGTTTGTTGCAATGGTGACGGCTCCGGGCAGACCTGCATTCGCTACTA